>NZ_JBFBIK010000098.1:0-29489 GCF_040685555.1 Sphaerisporangium sp. NPDC088356 | reverse complement strand
GTGATGAACCTCGACCGGTTCGACCTCGTCTGATCATGACGTCCAGGCCGGCCCGCGCCGGCCGGCCTGGACGTCCTCAGTCCGGAGTTCCGGCGTCTCAAGCTCGCGAGGCAGCTTGTCGACAAGTTGTGCCTTCACATCGAGGAACGAGAGCTGGGACCGAACGATCTGCTCTTCATGTGGCGGCAGGAGCTCACTCCCCGACGAAGCTCCGTGTGGTTCCCGATCCTGAGCAACTGGGCCTCACTCCCCCGAATGCGGCAGGTCGGCAGTGTCAGCACGGGACGCTGATGGGCTACAACTCCAGCAAGTGCCGCTGCCAGCAGTGCCGTGCCGCCATTTACCGTGCGACGCGACGCAGATTCAAGGCAAGGACAACCCTCGCGGGCGCCGTATCCGCGATACCGATGGCCACGTGCCTGCGGAGGCCTTCCGCAATCAGATCTGGAAGCCCGCCCTCGCCGCGGCCGACCTCACGGTGAGGGTTCGTACCCACGATCTTCGCCACGTGTATGCATCATGGCCGCTCTCCGGCGGCGCGGACCTCCAGGTGGTCAAGGAGCGACTCGGTCACGCCCCGATCGCGACAACGGAGAAGTACCTGCACACCCTGGACCACGCCGAGGAGACAGCGCTCAGCGCCTTCACCAAGATCCGGCACCGCAGCGGATGCCGGTCGTCTTGATAGCTGTCTCGGGTGTCGAGTCGGTTGCTGGGGCGCCTGCCGGATGACCATTCAGCTTCCACGGCCGCCGTCAGCGCAGGCTCGCCTCCACCGGAAATGTCGTCCTCCTCGTGCCCCCTGAGGGGCGATCGTGTCGGCGGCGCCGGGCACGGCGCAGCCGTACCCCCAGCAGCCGTCGGCTGGCGATTTGTGCACTAGTGAGCCGTTCGAGGCAAAGTCTGCAAGGTCTTTTCAATATGCAGAACTTAGTGCTACAACCAGAACCTAGCTAGACCTCAGTTGGAGGGAACGGTGTCCATGCGCGAGTCCGACGAACAGCGGATGATCCGTGAGGCTGTCCGCAAGATCGTGGCGAACTACGACCACGACTACTACGTGGAGAGGGCGCGGGCCGGGGCCAAGGCCGACGAGTTGTGGGCCGCGGTCGGCCGCGACGGCTTCGTCGGCGTGAACCTGCCGGAGGAGTTCGGCGGCGGCGGCATGGGGGTGCAGGAGCTCGCGATCGTGGCGGAGGAGCTCGCCGCGGCAGGCTCCCCGCTGCTCATGCTGATCGTCTCTCCGGCGATCTGCGGATCGCTGATCGCACGCTTCGGATCGCGGGAGCAGCAGGAGAAGTGGCTTCCCGGGCTGGCATCCGGCGAGGACAAGATGGCCTTCGCGATCACCGAGCCGGACGCGGGCTCGAACAGCCACCGCATCGGCACCACCGCGCACCGTGACGGCAACGAGTGGGTGCTGCGTGGCACGAAGTACTACTGCTCCGGTGTGGACGAGGCACAGGCGGTGCTGGTCGTCGCCCGCACGGGAGTGAACGAGTCGAGCGGCCGCGGCAGGCTTTCGCTCTTCATCGTCGACACGGACGCGGCAGGACTCCAGCGCACCGTCATCCCTGTCGAGATCACCGCGCCGGAGAAGCAGTTCACCCTGTTCTTCGACGACGTGCGCGTGCCGGGTGACGCCCTCATCGGCGAGGAGGGCAACGGCCTGCGTCAGGTGTTCCACGGCCTCAACCCGGAGCGCATCATGTGCGCCGCCACCTCCAACGGCATCGCGCGTTACGCCCTGGAGCGCGGCGCCCGCTACGCGCGTGAGCGCACGGTCTGGGACGTGCCCATCGGCAGTCACCAGGGCATCGCTCATCCGCTGGCGGAGGCGTACGTCAATGTCGAACTGGCCCGTCTCATGACCACGAAGGCCGCGTGGCTCTACGACCAGGGCCTCGACGCCGGCGAAGCGGCCAACATCGCCAAGCTCGCCGCGGCGGACGCGTCACTGCAGGCCATCGACCGCGCCATCCAGACGCACGGCGGCAACGGCATGTCCACCGAGTACGGCCTGGCCGACCTGTGGGGCATGGCGCGGGTGCTCAGGATCGCCCCGGTATCGCGCGAGATGGTCCTCAACTACATCACGCAGCACTCTCTCCACCTGCCCCGCAGCTACTGAGATCGCTTCCGCTGCCGCCGCCGGTTCACCCCCCTGTTTGTTTCCCGACCCGGGAGTTTCGGATGAAGTGCTACTCCGACGAGATCACCGCTCGGTACCACGCCTCAGGCGTCTGGGACGACATCACCTGGAACGACTACATCACCGCGCACGCCGAGGCGAACCCCGACGCCGAGGCCATCGTCGACCAGCCGGACAAGGCCGAGATCATGGGCCTCGAACCGCTGCGCCTCACCTGGCGTCAGGTCCGGCATCGCATCGACGGCCTGGCTCTCGGCCTGCTCGACGCCGGTGTCCGGACCGGAGACGTGGTCTTCGTCCAGCTGCCCAACAGCACGGAGTACGTGTTCCTGCACCTGGCACTGGACCGGATCGGGGCGATCGGCACCTTCGCTCCGATGCGGCAGCGCGCGTCCGAGGTGCGGTACGCCATCAACAAGACCCGTGCCCGCGTGGCCGTCTGTTTCGGAGAGTTCCTCGGTTACGACTACCTGGGCATGATCGACCGGCTGAAGCCGGACTGCCCGACGCTCGACTCCGTCATCGTGCTCGGCGGTGGCGGACGTGCGGAGGCGGACTTCGAACTGTCGGCCATGATCCAGGACGCGGATCCGCGCCGACTGGGTGAGCTGGACGCGCTGCGGCCCTCCGCCGACGACGTGCTGACCCTGTGCCTGACCACCGGTACCGAAAGCTTCCCGAAGGTGGTGCCGAAGACCACCAACGGGTGGAAGGTGGTCACCCGCGCCCTTCTCGCCGCCACCGGACTCGACGCCGACTCCGTCTTCTCCGGACCCTTCCCCTACGCCAACATGGGCGGGCTCGGCGTCGAGTTGTACCCCTGGATCATGGCGGGCGGCAAGTTCGTGGTCCACGAACCGTTCGACGTGGACGTGTTCCTGCGCCAGATCACCGACGAGAAGGTGAACTACATCATCGCGGTCCCCGCGATCTACTTCGCCATGCTCAACCACCCCGAGCTGGACAGTACCTATGACATCTCCTCCTTCACGGTCGTGGGATGCGGTGGTGAGGCGCCGCCGCACACCATCATCGAGGCGCTCGACGCGCGCGGAATCTCAGTGATCAACGAGTTCGGCGCGACGGAGGGCTGGGTGATGTTCACCCTGCCCGACCAGGAGCTCGAGGAACGCAAGGATCTCTTCCGGCTCGCCGAGGTCCGCAAGCTCCTGCCGGAGGACTTCAAGGCTCTTGAGCCGGGCAGCGAGGAAGAGGTGAGCCCCGGCACCCCCGGCGAGCTGGCGGTACGGGGGCCGTCGGTGTTCTCCGGCTATCTGGACGCCGATGAGGTCAACGCCAGGTCGTTCACCTCTGACGGGTTCTTCCGGACCGGTGACCTGGTGACCATCGGCGACGACGAGACGCTGCGCTACGTCGGGCGTGTCAAGGACATGATCATCCGTAGCGGGCAGAACATCAGCCCGGCGGAGATCGAGCTGATCGTCCAGCGGCACCCGAGCGTCTACGAGGTGTCGGTGATCGGGATCCCCCATCCCGTCCGCGGCCAGCTCGTGTGCGCCTGCGTGTCGCTCAAGCCGGGCTCCGCCGGTCTGACGCTGGAGGACCTGCAGGAGTTCATGCGCGGCCGTGAGGTGGCCCGTTACAAGATTCCGGAGCAGCTGGAGATCGTCGAGGAGCTTCCCAAGGGGCCGAGCGGCAAGATCCTCAAACGCAGCCTGCGGGACCAGTTCGCGGCGTCGCCGAGCCAGGCTTCGTAACCCCCGGCCGGCCGTCGCCTAGGCCTTCCCCAGGCCGTGCGGGCCGGGCTTCGTGACCGGGCCGACCCTCACGTACAGACCTTCCGGACGGGATTCCGGATGATCGCAGGAGAACGATGCCAGTCCTGACCTCGCACACCGACACCGCCGCGGAGCAGTACCAGACGAACCGGCGTGCCGCCCTCGATCTGATCGAGGAACTGGACGCCCAGCTGGCCCTCGCCCGGGCGGGTGGTGGCCCAAATTACGTCCAACGTCACCGCGACAGGGGGAAGTTGCTGGTCCGCGAGCGCATCGAGCTGCTCGTCGACCAGGACTCGCCCTTCCTCGAGTTGTCTCCGCTGGCCGGCTGGGGAAGCCGGTTCACTGTCGGCGCCAGCGTGGTCACCGGCATCGGTGTGGTGTCGGACGTCGAGTGCGTGCTCATCGCCAATGATCCGACGGTACGCGGGGGAACCTCCAACCCGTACACCTGGGCAAAGATCATCCGGGCGTTGGAGATCGCCCGGCACAACCGCCTCCCGGTGATCAACCTGGTCGAGTCCGGTGGCGCCGACCTGCCCACCCAGGCGGAGGCGTTCATTCCGGGGGGAGCCCTCTTCCGCGACCTGACCCGGCTGTCCGCGGCCGGCGTGCCGACTGTGGCCCTCGTGTTCGGCAACTCGACGGCCGGCGGGGCATACGTGCCGGGAATGTGCGACTACTCCGTCATGGTCCGCGAGCGGGCGAAAGTCTTCCTCGGCGGCCCTCCCCTGGTCCGCATGGCGACAGGGGAGGTGTCCACCGACGAGGAACTAGGCGGCGCGGAGATGCACTCTCGGGTCTCGGGCCTGTCCGACTATCTCGCCACCGACGAAGCCGACGCGTTGCGACTCGGGCGGCAGATCATGGCGAGCATCAACTGGCGCAAGCTCGGCCCGGGCGCGGCCCGTGCCGTCGTCGCTCCCCGCTACGACCCCGAGGAACTGCTGGGGATCGCCTCGGCCGGGTTGCGGGTGCCGTTCTCGCCGAGGGAGATGCTCGCGCGGGTCGTCGACGGTTCCGAGTTCGACGAGTACAAGCCCCTGTACGGCACGAGCCTCGTCACCGGGTGGGCCCACGTCCACGGCTACCCGGTGGGGGTCCTGGCCAACGCCAACGGCGTCATCTTCCCGGAGGAGGCCAAGAAGGCGGCCGAGTTCATCATGCTCGCCAACCAGGTGGACGTCCCGCTCCTGTTCCTGCAGAACACGACCGGCTACATCGTCGGCAAGGTCTACGAGCAGGCCGGGATGATCAAGGACGGCGCCAAGATGATCAATGCGGTCGCCAACAGCACCGTCCCGCACATCACCCTTCTCATGGGGGCCTCCTACGGCGCGGGCAACTACGGAATGTCCGGGCGGGCGTTCCAGCCCCGTTTCGTGTTCTCCTGGCCCTCGGCGAAGACGGCGGTCATGGGCCCCCAGCAGCTCGCCGGTGTCCTGTCGATCGTGGCCCGCGAGGCCGCCGCCGGGGCGGGGCGCCCCTTCGACGAGGAAGAGGACGAGCGGCGCCGCCAAGCGGTCGAAGACCAGATCGACAGCGAGTCCGCCGCGTTCTTCATGAGCGGCAAGATCTACGACGACGGGATCATCGATCCGCGCGACACCCGGACAGTGCTGGGCATCGCCCTGTCCGCGGCCCATTCCAACGAGGTCCGGGGCCGGCGCGGCTTCGGCGTATTCCGGATGTAGGACGAGTGAACACAGCGATCGGAACACTGCTCGTCGCCAACCGCGGCGAGATCGCCCGGCGGGTCATCCGGACGTGCCGGCTGATGGGCATCAGGACGGTGGCGGTCTTCTCCGACCCTGACGAGGACGCTCCGTTCGTCGCGGACGCCGACGAGGCCATCCGCCTTCCCGGGGCGACGCCTGCCGAGACCTACCTCCGCGCCGACCTGATCATCGAGGCGGCCCGCGCGAGCGGCGCCGACGCCGTCCATCCCGGCTACGGCTTCCTGTCCGAGGACGCCGGCTTCGCCCGTGCCTGCGCCGACAACGGGCTGACGCTCGTCGGGCCCCCGGCGGAGGCCATCGAGCTGATGGGCGACAAACTGCGCTCGAAGGAGCTCATGGCGGACATCGGGGTCCCGGTGCTGCGAGGCGTCGAGGTCACCCGGGCGACGACCGCGGAGCTGGCGGACGCGGCCGAGCGCATCGGCTTCCCGCTGCTGATCAAGGCGAGCGCCGGTGGCGGGGGCCGGGGCATGCGCGTCGTCCGCTCGCAGGAGACGCTCGCCGACGCGGTGGCAGGAGCCCGCCGGGAGGCCGGAGCGGCCTTCGGCAGGGACACCGTGTTCCTCGAGCGATACGTCGAGGCGCCGCGGCACATCGAGGTCCAGGTGTTCGCCGACGACCATGGGAACGTCGTCTCGCTCTTCGAGCGCGAATGCTCCATCCAGCGTCGCCACCAGAAGATCGTCGAAGAATGTCCTTCACCCGTGGTCGACGAGCCCCTGCGTGCCCGGCTCGGCGAGGCGGCTGTGGCCGCGGCGCGGGCGGTCGACTACCGGGGTGCGGGAACCGTCGAGTTCGTGATGGCGCCCGACGGCGACTTCTACTTCCTGGAGATGAACACCCGTCTGCAGGTGGAGCACCCGGTGACCGAGGAGGTGACCGGGCTCGACCTCGTACGCCTGCAGATCCTCGTGGCGGAGGGGCACCCGCTTCCGGAGGAGGCCGTACGGCCGGGCATGCAGGGGCATGCCATCGAGGTCCGGCTGTACGCAGAGGACCCCCTGCGGGGGTTCCTCCCGGTGACCGGTCAGGTGGAACGCTTTCACGTAGAGCCGCTGCCGGGCCTGCGGGTGGAGGCGGGCATCCGTTCGGGAAGCGCGGTGAGTCCCCACTACGACCCGATGCTGGCCAAGCTCGTGTGCCATGCGCCCAGCCGCGGTGAGGCGGCCCGGCGGCTGGCAGCGGCGCTGCGACGGATGCGCGTGGACGGCATCGTGACGAATCGGGATCTGCTGGTGCGCATTCTGGAGCACCCGGGTTTCCTCGCGGGCGAAACCGACACCCATTTTCTCGAACGCCACGACCCCCGCGTGCTCGGAGCCTCGCTCGTACCCCCGGAGTCCGCCGGACTGCACGCGCTTGCCGCGGCACTGGCCGGGCAGGCAGGCCAGCGGTCGGCGGCCCGGGTGCTCGCCACGATCCCCTCGGGCTGGCGCAACAACCGCTCGAGCCTCAACGAGACCGCCTACGAGGTCGAGGAGCGCGTCATCCGCGTCGGGTACCAGCTGACCGGCCGGGAGGTCGTGGCCCAGATCGACGGCGGCCCGCGCCAGGCCGTACTGCTCCACTCGTGCACCCCGCGCCTGGTCGACCTCGAGGTCGCCGGAGCGCGGCGCCGCTACGAGGTGCTGGCCGTGGGGGAGCGGGTCTACGTGCACAGCGCCCTCGGCGGCTCGACGCTCAAGGCGATCGATCGGTTCCCTGACCCCGACGTCGCGGACACCCGAGGCTCGCTGATCGCGCCGATGCCCGGAACCGTGCAACGGGTGCTGGTCGAGCCCGGTCAGCCCGTCGCGGCGGGCACGCCGATGGTCGTCCTGGAGGCCATGAAGATGGAGCACACCGTTTCCAGCCCGGCCGACGGCCGCATCGCCCAGGTACTGGTCGCCCCCGGACAGCAGGTCGAGGGAGGCGGCGTTCTCGTCGTCTTCGCCGAGGACGAGACCCCGGCGGACGGCGAGGCGGAACTCGATACGGCAGGTAGTTCTCTCTAGCAAAAAAAGTTCTTAATACAGTACGCTCGGAACGACTGATGGGGAGGTGGGCATGGCGCGCGAGACACGCGACGACACCCACGGGACTACTGAACAGGCAGGCCGCGGCGCCAAGGTCGCGCTGGTGACCGGTGCCTCCCGAGGCCTCGGGCGCGCGGTTGCCCGGCATCTGGCACTGGCCGGCCACGACATCGTCGTCAACTTCCGCCGCAACGACGACTTCGCCGCCGAGGCGGTGAAGGAGATCGAGGGGCTCGGCGCACGGGCCATCGCCGTCAAGGCGGACCTCGAGGACGTCGCCCAGATAGACACCATGTTCGACCAGGTGGCCGCGGAGTTCGGCGGGCTCGACGTGCTGGTGTCCAACGCCGCGGCGACGGCGTTCAAACCCCTGCTGGAGCTGTCCGACTCCAACGTCCAGCGGACCCTGCGCCTGACGGTCAATGGCTTCATCCGCTGCGTGCAGCGCGCGGCGCCGCTCATGGAAGGGCGCGGCGGGCGCGTGATCGGCGTCAGCGGCGTCGACAGCCTGCGCTACATGCCGGGACACGGGCTGCTCGGCGCGGCCAAGGCGGCGCTCGAAAGCCTGATCCGCGCCTTCGCCATCGAGTTGGGGCCCCTCGGCATCACCGTGAACGGCGTCTCCCCGGGCGGGTTCGAGACCGACTCCTCGCGCATCTACGGCGGCTCGCAGTACGAGTTCCTGAAGGAACGCTTCACCAGCCAGTCGGGCGTGAAGGACTTCGGCACGGTCGACGACATGGCCGCGGTCATCGCTTTCCTCGCCACACCGCAGGCCCGTTATCTCACCGGCCAGACGATCATCGTCGACGGCGGGGTGTCGGCGAACCTCGGCGACCTCGACCCGATCAACTCGGCGGTCCGCCTCCACGAGAAGGGGAGGGCGCTCGCGTGAAGACGGTACGGCTCGGCGCCGGCTCCGGTTACTGGGGCGACATGCTCGAACCGGCGGTCGACCTGGCACGCCGCGGCAACCTCGACTACCTCGGGTTCGACTTCCTCGCCGAACTCACCATGTCGCTGCTGCAGCGGATCAAGATGAAGGACCCCTCCCGCGGCTACATCCCGGACGTGGTCCCCTGGATGCGGGCGCTGTTGCCCATCACCCACGCCCAGGGCACGCGCATGATCCTCAACGGCGGAGGCACCAACTGCCCGGCCGCCGCCGAGGCGGTCCTCGCCGAGGCGCGCCGAGCGGACCTGTCCGGCGTGCGTGTCGCGATGATCGAAGGTGACGACCTCACGAGCCGGATCGGGGAACTGCGCGCCGCCGGTGTCACCCTCGAGAACCTGGAGGACGGCAGCCGCTCGATCGACGACATCGCCGGCCGCATCGTCTCCGCGCACGCCTACATCGGCTCTGAGTCCATCGTGGAGGCGCTTGAGCAGGGGGCCGGGGTGGTCATCGGCGGCCGGATCGCCGACAGCGCGCTCTACGTCGGCCCGCTCATGCACGAGTTCGGCTGGTCGTTCGAGGACGCTCCGTGGGACCTGCTCGGTGCGGCGATCACCGTGGGCCACGTCATCGAGTGCGCGGGCATCTGCTGCGGCGGCATGAGCTCCCAGTGGAAGCACGTGCCCGAGCCGTGGAACATGGGCTTCCCCATCGCGGAGTTCTGCGAAGACGGGAACGCGCTGATCACCAAGCTGC
Organism: Sphaerisporangium sp. NPDC088356; assembly: GCF_040685555.1. NCBI lineage: Bacteria > Bacillati > Actinomycetota > Actinomycetes > Streptosporangiales > Streptosporangiaceae > Sphaerisporangium > Sphaerisporangium sp. NPDC088356. Next base: position 20,193 of record NZ_JBFBIK010000098.1, on the reverse strand, counting down.
CGGGCACCGGCGGCCTGATCAACCAGTGGACCATCAAGGAACACCTGCTGTACGAGACTCACGACCCGGCCGACTACCGCATGCCCGACGGCATCGCCGACCTGACGACCGTGCGCGTCACCGAAGCCGGCCGGGACGCGGTCCGCCTCACCGACATGTCGGGCCGCCCGAGGCCGGACATGCTGAAGGTCCAGATCGGCTACACCGACGGCTGGCTGGCCGAGTCGCGGGTGCTGATTCCCTGGCCGGACACCGTCGCCAAGGCCGACCGCTGCGAGGAGATCATCCGCAGGCGTCTCGACATCCTCGGGGTCAAGCCGCGAGAGCTGCGCTTCGATCGCGTCGGCATCGACGCACTCGCGGGCCCGCTGGCCCGTCGCCCCCGCACGGACCCGGAGGAGATCGAGCTCAGGGTCGCCGCGCGTGTCGACACCCGTGAGGAGGCGGAGGCGGTCAAGCGCGAGGTCACGCACGTCACGACGATCGGACCGGTCGGGACGGCGTTCGGCGCGCCGAGCCGCCCCCGCGAGATCATCGCGCTCTGGCCGACCCTGGTGCCGCGCGACCTCGTGCCCACAACGGTCACCGTCGAGGAGGTGGGCAGCCGTGTGGTTGTCGCTTAAGGACCTCGCCTACACCCGCTCCGGCGACAAGGGCGACATCAGCAACATCGGCGTCATGGCCTTCGGGCCCGCGGAGTACCGGGCCCTGCGGACCTGGCTCACCCCCGAGCGTGTCGCGGACTTCTTCTCCGCCCTTGTCACCGGACCCGTCGCCGTCTACGAGCTGCCTCGGATCGAGTCGTTCCAGATCGTGCTGCACGGCGCCCTGGGCGGCGGCGCGACCCGCACGCTTCGCTTCGACGAGACCGGCAAGTCGATGGCGGCGCTGATGGCCCGGATGCCGGTGCCGGCCACGCTCCTCGGAGAGGACCACACGTCATGACCTCTGACCATCTGATCATCGATGCCCCCCGCGAGGGCGTGGTGGTCATCCGGCTCAACCGCCCGGCCAAGCTCAACGCGCTGTCCTGCGACTTCATGGACGAGCTCACCGGTGCGCTGCGCGGGCTCGCCACCTCTGCGACGACGCGCAGCGTGGTCATCACCGGCGAGGGCAGGGCGTTCTGCGCCGGGGGAGACCTCGACGACCTGTACCCGCGCCTGTCCGGCGCGGGAGTGAACGCCGCGCGGCTGTACATGCGCGGCTTCCACCAGGTGATCGAGTCAGTTCGCGAGCTGCCGGCCCCGGTGGTCGCCGCGGTCAACGGCGCCTGCGCGGGAGCCGGGATCAGCCTGGCACTGGCCTGCGACCTCGTCGTCGCCTCCGAGTCCGCCGCCTTCCATCCCAGCTTCACCCGTGCGGGCCTGGTCCCCGACCTCGGTGCGCTGCACTTCTGGCCGAAGCTGCTCGGCCCGCACCGGGCCAAGGAGCTGGCCTTCCTCGCCAAGCCCATGTCCGCCGCGGACGCGCTCCACGCCGGTCTGATCAACCGGGTGGTGCCGGAAGGCACGTCGCTGGAGGCCGCCGTCGAGCTGGCGGCGGAGCTCGCTGGGGGGCCCGCGGCGGCCCTGCAGATGATCAAGAGTGTGATCAACGCGTCGGACGAGGCCGCACTCGACGGTGTCCTGCGCCTTGAATCCTTCGCCCAGGCCATGGCCTTCTACACCGGTGAGGTCGACGAAGGCGTCGCCGCCTTCCACGAACGTCGCGCACCTCGCTTCACCGGCGCACCGGCTGAGGCAGTCTGAACACTCAGCACGCCTGCCGAAGCTTCGAACCGAAAGGACCGCCAGTGTCCGGAACGCCACGCAAGTCCACGTCCGCCCGCCCCGAGTCGCCCCGCGCGGCCGCGGCGGCGCGCGAGGGATACCAGGTTCCCGCCGTGGAGCGCACCATGCTGCTGCTGCGGGCGTTGCAACGGCGTGGCGCGATGAGCCTGGTGGAGCTCATCGAGCAGACCGGCCTGAACAAGAGCACCTGCTGGAGCCTGCTGCGTACCCTCGACCGCGAGCGGTTGGTCGAGCATGACCCCGACACGCGCACGTACCGGCTGGGCATCGGCCTGGTCGAGCTGGGCGCGACCGCGAGCGAACAGCTGACGTACTTGGGGGTCATCAAGCGCTACCTGGCCGAGCTGCTCGAAGAGATGAACGTGACGTTCGTGATCTACCGGCGGCTCGACCAGGAACGGGTGTCCCTGGTCGACAAGCTGGAGCGCCTGCACAGAGTGCGCATCACCGTGCCCGTCGGCACGGAGATCCCCATCCAGGGCGGATCCTTCGGCCGGTGCTTCCTGGCCTACGATCCCCCGGAGGTGCTCGACGCCGTCCTGGCCGGAGGGCTCCAGGCATTCACCCCCAACAGCGTGACCGACGTGGACCTGTTCCGAGGCGAGCTGGCGCAGGTGCGGGAACGCGGCTGGACGGTCGACCACGAAGGGTTCGCCCTCGGCATCAGTACCATCGCGGCGCCGGTCTTCACCGTGTCCGGCGAGCTGCTGCTGGTCGTGGGTGGCGTCGGCATCACGAGCCTGCTGGACGACGACACCGTCGAGCAGTGGGGCGCCCGGCTCAGGCAGACCTGCGATCGCATCGCCCTGAGTCTTGCCACCTCCAGCCCGCCGTGGGGCGGCCGGCCTGCGGGCCGGCGAGCCGTCGCCGGTCCGCAACCCGGCTCGTCGGTCACCGCGCGTGAGAAAGCGGCCGCCACACGGGAGAAGGAGAAGGACAAGTGAGCACGGCGGCACGCCCACTTGCCGGGATCCGGATCGTCGACCTCGCCCTGCTGCTGCCCGGCCCGTGGGCGACGCTCATGCTGTCCGAGCTGGGCGCCGACGTGGTCCACGTGGAGCCGCCGGGGGGCGACCCGCTCAAGGCGATGATGCCGGGCGCCTACGCGTCGGTGAACCGGGGCAAGCGGGTCGTCGAGCTCGACCTGAAGTCCGAGCCTGGCCGGCAGGCCCTGTACGCGCTCGTCGACACCGCCGACGTGTTCGTCGAAGGCTTCCGTCCCGGGACCGCCGATCGCCTGGGCTGCGGGCCCGCCGACATGCGCCGGCGCAACCCCCGGCTGGTGTACTGCTCGCTCAACGGCTACGGCAGCTCGGGCCCCTATGCCCACCACCCGGGCCACGACATCAACTACCTGGCGGTGGCCGGCGTGCTCTTCCTCAGCGGAGACCCCGGCGGACCTCCCCAGCCGGGTGGAGGAGTGCCGGTGGCCGACCTCACCGCGAGCTTGTTCACCACCCAGGCGATCCTCGCCGCCCTCATGCTGCGCGAGCGCGGCGGCGTGGGGAGCACCATCGAGGTTCCCATCGCGGCCGCCGCCCTGAAGCTCCTGGAGCCGCGGATCGCCGAGTACGACCAAGGGGACGCCCCGAGCAAGGCGCGTCTCACCTCGCGTGGCGGTTACGGCGCGTTCGAGTGCCGGGACGGGCGATGGATCGCCGTGGGCTGCATGGAAGAGCACTTCTGGCGGCGGCTGTGCACGAGCGTCGACCGTCCCGACCTGCTCGACGATCCCCGCTTCCCCGACTACGCCGCCCGCCGCCGGCTCGCCGCCGAGGTCAACGCCGCGCTGGCCGAGACCTTCACCCGGCGCACCCGCGCGGAGTGGGTCCGGCTGCTGGTGGCCGCCGACGTGCCCGCGACCCCGGTGAACCAGCTGCACGAGATCGAGGACGACCCCCAGATACGCCACTGGGACATGGTCGAGCGGCTGGGTGCCGTACGCACGGTCCGCCTCCCGTACACGGGGCTGGGCGCCGACGCGGCCCACCTGCCGGAGCGGCACGCCATGGGCACCACCCCCTCCACCACCGCCCCTGAACGGAGCTGAGATGACGGACCGACCAGTCGCGATCGTAACCGGCGGCGCCGGGGGGATAGGACAGGCGACATCCCGGCGGCTCGCCGAGGACGGCGCCCTGGTCGTCCTCGCCGACATCGACGAGGCCGCGGCCAAGGCCGTCGCGGACGCCCTGATGGCAGGCTGGGTGGCGGGCGGGGCGGCGGGCGGGGACCGGCGCGTCGAGCCGGCGGCCCTCGACGTTACGGACCCGGCGTCGGTCCAGCGCCTCGTCGACGACCTGGTCGCCAGGTTCGGCCGCATCGACATCCTCGTCAACAACGCGGGATTCCCCCGCGACGCGCCACTAACCAAGATGACCGACGCGGAGTTCCGCAGCGTGCTCGACGTCTGCCTGTTCGGCTCCTTCGCCTGCGCCCGCGCCGTCGCGCCGGTCATGATCGAGCACCAGTACGGACGGATCGTCAACATGGCGTCCCGTGCCTACCTGGGCAACCCCGGCCAGGCGAACTACTCCGCCGCCAAGGCGGGGGTCGTGGGGCTGACGAAGGCGCTGGCCAAGGAGCTCGGCCGGCACAACATCACCGTCAACGCGGTGGCGCCCGGCATCATCGAGACCGACGCGGTCCGGGCACACCCCAAGTACGACCTGCTGACCTCCCTGGCCCACAAGCAGAACTCCATCCGGCGGCTGGGCAGCCCGGAGGACGTGGCCGACGCGATCGCCTACCTGGCCTCCGCCCGCGCGTCGTTCCTGACCGGTGACGTCCTGCATGTGTCCGGAGGCCGGTTCAGTTGACCGGCCAGGAGGTCCTGTACTTCGAAGACCTGTACCTCGGCATGGCGGCGAGGTCGCCCGGCCGTACGGTCACCGAGGCCGACATCGTGGCCTTCGCCGGCCTGTCGGGAGACTTCAACCCGCTGCACACCGACGCGGAGGTGGCATCGGCCTCCGCCTTCGGCCGGCGCGTGGGGCACGGCCTGCTCGGCACCGCCATCGCCTCAGGCCTGTTCACCCGGACCCCGCTGTCGCAGGCGCTGCAGGGGTCGCTGGTCGCGATGCTCGGCATCGAGTGGCGGTTCGAACGGCCGATCCTCATCGGCGACACGATCCATGTCGAAGCCGAGGTCGTCGAGCTGCGCGAGACCAGCAGGCCCGACCGGGGCCTGGTCGTCATCGAGCGCCGGGTGATCGATCAGTCGGGCACGCGAGTGCAGTCCGGCAAGACGCCGATGCTCGTGACCCGCCGTACCCCAGTGGAACCATCGAAGGGCCAGTCATGACACTTCTCACCGACGAAGAGCGTCTCCTGCGGGAGTCGGTGCGCGCCTTCCTCGACCGCAAGGTCGCGCCCCTGGTCGCCGAGCACGAGCGCGCGCGCACGTTCCCTTGGGACATCCTGCCCGCGTTGCACGATTACGGGTACGTGCGGGGGCTGGTCGCGCCGGAGGACGGCGGCGAGGGCATCGGCTACACCATGCTCGCCATCCTCATGGAGGAAGCCGGTCGTTGCTGGGGGTCCCTGCGCACCACGATGAACATCCTCACGATCGTGCCGTACCTCATCTCGGCCGTGGGCACGCAGGAGCAGAAGGACCGGTTCCTCCCGGGCCTGCTCAGCGGCGAGCGGCGTGGCTGGTTCGCGATGACCGAGTCGGACGCCGGCTCCGACGCCGCGGCGCTGCGGACCATCGCCCGCCGGGACGGCGACGACTACATCCTGTCGGGGCGCAAGCTGTACATCACCAACGCCTCGCACGCCGACATGGGCATCGTCATGGCCACGGTAGACCCCGAGGCGGGCGCCAAGGGCGTGACCGCGTTCCTGCTCGACGGACGCGAGTCGCCGTACGAGGTCCACGAGATCCCGCACATGCCCGTGCGCGGCACCTCCAGCTGCGAGATGGTCTTCGACGACGTCCGGGTCCCGGCTGCCAACGTGCTGGGTGAGGTCGGCCGCGGCCTCGCCACCGCGATGCGCGCGATCAACGTGGGCCGGCTGAACATGGCGATGGGCGCGGTCGGGCTCTCGCAGGCCGCGCTGGAGGAGTCCGTCGCCTTCGCCAAGGCCCGGGAGCAGTTCGGCCGCCAACTCGGGGGCTTCCAGCTCGTCCAGGAGATGGTCGTCGAGATCGCGACGCTGACGCAGACGTCGCGCCTGCTCGGCATGAACGCCGCCCGGACGCTCGACGCCGGCCTTCCCGGCCGGTTCGAGTGCTCCATGGCCAAGTACTACTGCGGGGAGTCGGCCAACCGTGCCGCGTCGCTCGCGCTCCAGGTGCACGGCGGGGCCGGGCTGATGGAGGAGTCGCCGGTCGAGCGAATCTTCCGTGACGCGCGCGAGGCGACCATCCCCGAAGGAACGTCGCAGATCCAGATATTGCAGATGGGACGGGAGCTGCTCGGCGTTTCCGCGCTGCGCTGACCGACGACCGAAGACCAGGAGAAAGACATGGACGCCTTCGTCCTCGGCTCGGTACGGACACCGGTCGGCAAGCGCGGCGGTTCACTCGCGAACACCCGGCCCGACGAGTTGCTCGCGCTCACGCTCCGCGAGCTGGTGACCCGGACGGGCACCGACCCCGCGGCTGTGGACGACGTCCTCGTCGGCTGCGTCAACGCCGTCGAGGAGCAGGGCCGCAACGTCGGACGGCTGGCCGTCCTCGAGGCGGGATTCCCCGTGTCCGTGCCCGCGGTGACGATGAACCGGATGTGCGGGTCCAGCCAGCAGGCCGTCAACTTCGCCGCGCAGGCGGTCATGTCCGGACAGCAGTCACTGGTGATCGCGGCGGGCGTCGAGTCGATGAGCCGCATCCCGCTCGGCTCCGACGCGGGGGACAGCACTCCCTCACCGGCACTTACCGAGCGTTACGAGTTCGTGAACCAGGGCATGGCCGCCGAAATGATCGCCGAGCACTGGCGTATCAGCCGCCGGGAGATGGACGAGTTCAGCGTGGAGAGCCACCACCGCGCGGCGCGCGCGTGGAGCGAGGGCCGGTACGCCGAAGAGTGCTTCCCGGTCGTGTCCGACGCGGCGGCGGGGCTCCTTGGCCGGCCGGGCGGCGACGTACGGCTGGCTCAGGACGAGGGCGTACGTGCCGGCACGAGCATCGAGAAGGTGTCCGCGCTGGCGCCGGCCTTCAAACCCGATGGCAGGGTGCACGCGGGCAACTCCAGCCAGATCAGCGACGGCGCGGCGGCCGTACTGATCGGCAGTGCGGAGACGGCCGAGCGGCTCGGGCTGCGGCCGCGGGCGCGCGTCGTGGCGACGCATGTCGTCGGCGTGGATCCGATCATGATGCTGCACGGCGTCATCGACGCCACGACCGGGTTGCTGGCCCGCACCGGCCTCAAGGCCGACGACGTCGGCCTCTACGAGATCAACGAGGCGTTCGCCAGCGTCGTCCTCGCCTGGGAACGCGAGCTCAAGGTGCCGCTCGACCGGGTCAACGTGAACGGCGGTGCCATCGCCATCGGCCATCCGACGGGCTGTTCCGGCGCGCGGCTGATGACGACGCTGGTGCACGAGATGGCGCGGCGGGACGTCCGGTACGGCGTGCAGGCGATGTGCATCGGTCACGGCATGGCCACCGCCACCTTGCTGGAGCGGGTGTGAGCGCCCCCTCTCGGGAGGCGCTGGACGGCTGGACCCGCCAGCGCCAAGGCGCGGGCGACGGTACGCGTCTTCTCCCGCAAGCTGGTCGACCCGGAGGTTCGGGCTCCAGTGGTCGTTCAGGACATTCTGGTTCTAGAGGATGGAAGCATCGATGACTGACGCCACCCCTGGCGTGATCGGTACCGCTATCGCCACGTCTACCCCGGACGCCATCTATGTCCGGGATCGCAACCTGGTGGACGACCTCCTCGGGAAGGTCGACTTCACCAGCATGATCTTCTTCCACCTGCGTGGCCGTCTGCCGGAGCCCGGCGAGCTCGCCGTGCTCAACTCCGTTCTGGTAGCGGTGATGGAGCACGGGCTCACTCCGAGCTCCATCACGGCCCGGCTGATCTACAGCAGCTCGCCGGAGGCCATGCAGGCGGCGGTCGCCGCCGGGCTGCTCGGCGCGGGAAGCGTCTTCCTCGGCTCGATGGAGGACGCCGCCCGCATCCTGCAGGAGGGCGTGCGCGGCATCGAGGACGGGATCACCGATGCCGAGCGCTACGCCAAGGAGCAGCTGCGGCGACGACTTGACGCACGCCAGACCGTGCCGGGCTTCGGCCACCATATTCACCGCCCGGACGATCCCCGAACCCCACGGCTGCTCGCCATCGCCGAGGAGAACGGTGTCGCGGGCCCCCACGTGGAGCTGCTGCGGGTCTTCAGCCGCGTGATGGACGAGCTCAAGGGTCGTCATGTCACGGTGAACGCGACCGGCGCGGTGGCCGCGGTGCTGTCCGACATCGGGTTCGACTGGGGAATCGTACGCGGGTTCTCCCTCATCGGACGGTCGGCCGGCCTCGTCGGGCACCTACGGGAGGAGCAGGAGCAGCCGCTGGGCAGGCATCTGTGGGCGCTCGCCGAGGCCGAGGTGCCGTACCTCGGGGAGAAGGGCGAGCAGTGAGCACCCACCGGGAGCAGGCCGCAGCGGCCGGCGCGTCGGAGCAGGATGGACGGCCAGGAACGGCCGGCCCGGACCGGGCTGCCGGCTTCACCGAGGACGAGGAGCCGTTGGCGGTGCGTTACGAACGCGGGCCGGACGGAATCGGATGGCTGACGATCGACCGGCCCGAGGCCGCCAACGCCCTCGACGCCAGAGCTCGCCGGCAGCTGTGGCATGCGCTGGAGCGGTTCCGCGACGACGAGGCGGCCGCCGTGCTCGTCATGACGGGAGCGGGGGACAAGGCATTCTGCGCCGGCGGTGACCTCAAAGAGATGGCGACGACGGAACTGCGGGTGCCCCCACCGGACTTCCTGCCGTATCTCAATCGCACGTTTCCGCTGGACAAGCCGGTCATCGCCGCGGTCAACGGCGTCGCGCTCGGCGGGGGATTCCTCCTCGCGCAGATGGCGGATCTGTGCGTGGCCGCGGAGCACGCCACCTTCGGCATCACCGAGGCCAAGTGGGGGCGTGGCGCGCCCTGGGCCGCTCCGCTGCCGTGGCTGATCCCCCCGCGGATCGCTCTGGAGATGCTGATGACCGGGGAGCCCATCCCGGCCGCCCGGGCCCACGAGCTGGGCCTGGTCAACTCGGTCGTACCCGCGGACCGGTTGCGAGCGACAGCGGTCACGCTCGCCGCGCGGATCGCCGCCAACGCACCTCTCTCCGTTCGCGCCTCCAAGGCCATGGTGTACGCCGCCGCCGAGCGCGGCTGGCGAGAGGCCCTCGACGAGGCGGACCGCATTTTCGAACCGGTGTATCTCAGCGACGACGCGCAAGAAGGACCGCGTGCCTTCCGCGAGCGTCGCGCCCCTCGATGGACAGGGTCGTGACCTGCCGCTTCCGTAAGGAGTATGGGATATGTACCAGGAAGCACTCGGACAGACCGTCAACACGATGCTCGACTACTCCTGCGACCGCTGGGGCCAACGCGAGGCCCTGGTCTACGGTGACGAGCGCCTGACCTTCTTCCAACTGCGCCGCCGTGTGGCGACGCTGGCAGCGGCCCTGCAGGACATCGGCGTCGGGAAGGGCGACAAGGTCGCCTTCCTGCTGGGGGTGACCCCGGACTGGGTCGTCCTGTTCTACGCCGCGATGAGGCTGGGCGCCATCGCGGTGCCGCTCAACATGACATGGGTCGGGCGCGAGATCGAGGAAGGGCTCGCCCTGACGGACGCGAACGTCCTCGTCGTCGTCGACGACTTCCGCGGAGTCGACTACGTCTCGGTCGTGGCCGAGCAACTCGACGGCCTGTCCGGCTCCACGCCGGATGCCGTCGCCTGCCCGCGGCTGCCGCACCTCCGCACCATCATCACGACCAGTAAGACGGGAAAGACCTATCCCTTCGCCTACGACCTGCGGCAACTGGAGACCGACGGCGGTTCGTACGACGCCGGGCGCTTCCGCGGCATGAGCGCCGAGGTGGGCCCCGACGCTGAGTCGATCTTCCTGCTCACCTCGGGCACGACGAGCTTCCCCAAGCCCGTCATCCACACCCACCAGTCACTGCTGGTCGGCGTCGCCGGCTACGCCGACGGCATCGAGGCGCATGAAGGCGACTCCATCCTCATCATCGCGCCGAACTATCATGTGGCCGGCTACCTGACGCTGCTCATGCCTCACCTGCGGGGGGCCCCGGTTCACCTCATGGAGTTCTACGTGCCCGACGGCGCGCTGGACATCATCGAACGAGAACGCATCTCCCTCGTCTTCGGATTCGACGTGCATTTTCTGATGATGGCGCGCCATCCCAGGTTCACGATGTACGACATTTCGAGCATCACCCGGACGATGATCGGCTCGTCGCCTAGCTCCTTCGACGAGATCGCGGCCATGGGCATCACCCACCAGGGCAACATCTACGGGTCGAGCGAGTACGTCGCGTCCCAGGCGTACTTTCCCTACCGCGACCGCCACGACGTAGAACGCATGCGGCTGTCGCACGGGCGGCCCATGCTCGGGAGCCAGGTCCGGATCATCGACCCCGGCAGCGGCCAGACCCTGGGTCCCGACCAGCCCGGCGAGATCTGCATCAAGGGCCCGGCACTGTTCAAGGGGTACTACAACATGCCCGAGGAGACCGCTGCGGCTTTCGACGCGGACGGTTTCTTTCACAGCGGCGACTACGGCTGGTTGGACTCCGCGGGTTACGTCTACTACCGCGGCCGCTACAAAGAAACGATCAAGACTGGCGGCGAGAACGTGAGCGCGCAGGAGGTGGAGCTCTTCCTGCAGATGGAGACTCCCTGGATCCAGAAGGCGCTGGTCGTCGCGGTCCCCGACGAGAAGTGGGGCGAGGCCGTCACCGCCGTCGTGGAGGTGAAGCCCGGCCACAGGGTGTCGGAGGAAGACATTCGCGAGTACTGCCGCGGCAGGCTGGCCGGATACAAGATCCCCAAGCGCGTGGTCTTCGTCGGCACCGATGACTGGGTCGTCACCCCGACCGGCAAGCTGGACCGCGGCGCCATGGCGAGAAGGGCCAATTCGGAGCTGGGGGTGTCGCGGTGACGGGGTCGCGAACCTCGATGGCGCTCCCAGCGCCGTCCCATTTGGTCGACCTGCTTCCCGGCGACCGCGCGCGAGACGTGGGAATCGTCCTGTCCGGCGCGGTGCTGACCGGCCTGGCGGCCCAGGTGGCGATGCCCCTGCCGTTCACACCCGTCCCGCTCACCCTGCAGACGCTCGCGGTGCTGCTCGTCGGAGCGGTCACCGGACCCGTGCGAGCACTTCTGTCCATGGGCGTCTACGTGGCCGCCGGCCTGGCCGGGGTTCCCTGGTTCGCCGGCGGCGCTTCCGGCACCGGCGGGGCGACCTTCGGCTACGTTGTCGGATTCGTCGTGGCCGCCGGCGTCGTGGGGTGGCTCAGCCAGGGCGCCCGGACCAGGTCCCCCCTGCGGATGGCGGCTCTGATGCTCCTGGGCAACTTGGTGATCTATGCCATCGGGGTTCCGTGGCTCGCGTTGGCCAGTGGGGCATCGATCGGCACAGCGGCATCCCTCGGCCTGCTTCCCTTCGTAGCGGGGGACCTGGTTAAGACAGCCGCGGCGGCCGCCCTGCTGCCGGTCGCATGGCGACTGGCCCACCGCAGATGACCTCGGTACATCTTGAACATCCTCCCGGCCCTGAAGGGCTGGGATTCCAACCGTCGCCGGTTGGGTTTCCTGCTTCACTGCCGGTCCCCCCGTCCGAGAGGACTCTCGTTGAGGTCTTACACCAGCTCCACAGGCGTTTTACCTCTCCGCCAGCCCGGCGGCGAGGATGTTCTTGGCTGCGTTGACGTCCCGGTCGTTGACCGCGCCGCAGGCACACGTCCACTCGCGGACGCGCAACGGCATCGCCTCTCGCAGCGTGCCGCACGCGCTGCACAGCTTGGAGGAGGGGAACCACCGGTCGATCGCGACCAGTTCCCGCCCGTACCAGGCGGTCTTGTACTCCAGCATGGACCGCAGTTCCTCGGAGGTAACTGATGAAGGTCGACAGTGACGGAGGAACCGCGCTCGAGCCGCGCGACGTGGTCAAGGCGGCCGTCGAGGCGGAACGGATCGGCTACGACGCCATCTGGCTGCCGGAGGCGCGGCACGATCCCTTCATCGGTCTCGCGCTCGCCGCCGAGCGCACCGAGCGCATCGAACTCGGCACGTCCATCGCCGTGGCGTTCGCCCGCAATCCGATGACAACGGCCATGTTGGCGAACGACCTTCAACTGGTGTCGGGCGGGCGGTTCATTCTCGGCCTCGGCTCGCAGATCGAGGCCCATATCACCAAACGGTTCAGCATGCCGTGGTCGCGTCCGGCCGCACGGATGCGTGAGTTCGTGTGTGCGATCCGGGCGATCTGGGACAGCTGGGCCACCGGAGACCGGCTCAAGTTCCGTGGCGACTTCTACACCCATACTCTGATGACGCCGTTCTTCAGCCCGGGACCCAATCCGTACGGAAACCCCGAGATCTACCTCGCCGGCGTCGGCGAGTACATGACCGAGGTGGCGGGAGAGGTCGCGGACGGCTTCATCTGCCATCCCTTCACCACCGAACGCCACCTGCGCGAGGTCACCCTTCCTGCCTTGCGGAGAGGTCGTGCCAAGGCGGGCGGCTCCCTCGACGGGTTCGAGATCAGCCGGCCGTCTCTGCTGGTGACCGGCAACGACGAGCGGGAACTGGCGGCGGCCGTCAAGGCGGCGAAGCAACAGATCGCCTTCTACGGATCGACCCCGGCGTACCGGCAGGTGCTGGACCTGCACGGCTGGGGTGACCTACAGGACGAACTGAACCGTATGTCGAAGCGGGGCCAGTGGGACGAGATGTCCGCCGCCATCGACGACGAGGTGCTCGAGACATTCGCCGTCGTGGGCGAGCCGGAGCAGATCGCCGACCAGCTCGCCAAGCGCTACGGGGACATAGCCACCCGTGTCTCCTTCTACGCCCCAGACAACAGTGGTCAGCGCCGGTGGGCCAAAGTGTTCGCCGCGCTGCGGATGGCCGAGGACAGCTGAGGTGGGCTCGCCCCGGCGCTCGCCGGCCCTTCCGCCACGAGGAGCAGAGGAGCAACTTTAGATGGTCAATGATCAGGGTGTCTTCGACGATCTAGTCGCCCTGCGGGTCACGCGCTTCGGCGCCGTCAGCGAGGTGACGCTGCTCGGCCCGGGCAAGGGCAACGCGATGGGTCCCGACTTCTGGCGGGAGCTGCCGCTCGTTTTCCGGGCACTCGACGCGGACCCCGACGTGCGAGCCGTGACGCTCACCGGCAGTGGCCAGCACTTCTCGTACGGGCTTGACCTTGCGGCCATGCTCCCTCGATGGGCGTACGTGCTCGAGGAGAGCGGAGGTTCGGCGGAGCAACGCACCGCTTTCCTTAGGGAGATCCGCGCCCTCCAGGCGGCTTTCGACGCCGTGTCGACGTGCCGGAAGCCCGTGGTCGCGGCCGTGTCCGGGTGGTGCATCGGCGGAGGCGTCGACCTGATCGCCGCGGCTGACGTCCGGATGGCCAGTGCCGATGCCCGGTTCAGCGTCCGGGAGGTCAGAGTGGGGATCGTGGCGGACGGGGGCAGCCTGCAGCGCCTTCCCGGAATCATCGGTGAAGGTCACATCCGGGAGCTGGCCTTCACCGGGAAGGACATCGACGCGGCTCGCGCCGAGCGGATCGGCCTGGTCAACGACGTATACGCCGACCGTGCCGCCGTCCTGGACGCCGCAAGGGAGCTTGCCGCGGAGATCGCCGCCAACCCGCCTCTCGTGGTGCAGGGCGTGAAGGAGATTCTGAACGCAGACCGAGGGCTGGAGATCGCCGCCGGGCTTCGCTACGTGAGCGCATGGAACGCCGCCTTCATGCCGAGCCACGACCTCAACGAGGCCGTGCAGGCACTCAGGCAACGTCGCACGCCGACGTTCCTTGGCACCTGATCACCGGGGCTCTTCGAACGACGCCGGATAAGGCGACCCCCGGGTAGGCGTAGGTCGGTCATGTCGGCGGTCACCTCCGCGGCACCGACCACCGCGTTCCCCTCGCCGCTTCCCTCTCCAGGGCGCTGCCCGGTTAGCTACAGTCCAACACCATGCGTTATATCCGATATGTAGTGATCGGGGTTGTTTTGCGATGATGATCACACAAGCTGAGCTGGGAGCCTTTCGCGGCGGCACGTACCCACTGCGCATTAGCAGCTCGGATCTTGCCCTTCCCAAGACGTTCGATGTGGATTAGCACCCGGCTCCGGTCTACCGCGACCGATATCGAACCAGCCGACCTCGGCGACATGCCCGCGCCGAGTTCCCGTGACCACCCCTTGAACCCTCGAAAGTCCCGTCGCCGTCCGCCTTCGTAATCGGTTCGACCGCGCCGGTCGATGGACTACAGTCGTCCGCCGTGACCGAATCCTCCTCCTATCTAACTGCGACGACAGAGGCCTACGATGCCGTCGCCGTTCTCTACGCCGAGTTCGTCCGGGGCAGCCTCGACCGCCTGCCTCTGGATCGCGCAGTGCTCGCCGCGTTCGCCGACTTCATGCGGACCGCCGGTGCCGGGCCCGTCGCCGAGGTCGGATGTGGCCCCGGATATATGACGGCGCACCTGCGGGACCTGGGACTGGATGCCTTCGGCGTCGACCTGTCGCCTGTGATGATCGATCTTGCCCGTGAGGCCTACCCCGACCTGCGCTTCCAAGTCGGCTCAATGGACGCCTTGGACCTGGCCGACGGCGAACTGGGCGGCATCGTGTCCTGGTACTCCGTCATCCATACTCCGCCGCAAGAACTGCCACCGTACTTCGCCGAGTTCCGCCGGGTGCTGGCCCCGGGCGGCTACCTCCTGCTCGGCTTCTTCGAATCTGAGGGCGGGCCGTTGGTGGCATTCGATCACAAGGTGGCGCCAGCCTACCGGTGGCCGATCGACAGCCTCGCCGAGCTGGCGCGCGAGGCACACTTCGTCGAGGTGGGGCGGATGTTGCGCGAGCCCGGCGAAGAAGAGCGGTTCCGCCGAGGCCATCTGCTGATGCGTAGACAGTAGATTCGACAGACGGCCGGCGGCCCGCAGTCCCGCCGCCGTTCGGGACCGGCGCCCACGAGGCCTTCCCGGCGCTGGCCAGCTCCGCGACGAGGGCGTGATCAAGGCGGTCGGCCGGCACGCCCGCACGGCGGGCGGACGGCGCGCCGGATGGTGATCTGAACCTCGACCCGCGTCGGACGTCCCCCTGACACACCGCGCTGCCGTCGGCCGCCACGATGGATGGTGTGGCAAGCCCATAGTCCAGTGCCTGGGATCCGGGAAAGGCCGCCGCCGGTGTCGGCCAAGAATTCTTACGGCCTTCGAACGCTCCTGGGCCGTTCCGCCCCGGCCGGTGGGATGGGGCCTACCGTCGGCCGGGTGAGAGTACTCGTGACCGGTTCGGCCGGGTTCATCGGAAGCCATGTCGTCGAGGCGCTGGAGGAGGCCGGGCACGACGTGACGGGTGTCGATCTTCGGAACGGGGAGGACGTGCGCGACACCGCCACCCTGGACCGGGTGCTCCCCGGCGTGGAGGCGGTGGTGCACCAGGCCGCCAAGGTCGGGCTCGGCGTGGACGTCGCGGATCTGCCGGAATACACGTCGGTCAACGCTTATGGCACCGCCGTGCTACTCGCCGCTATGGCCGGGCACGGCACCGGGCGGCTGGTGCTGGCATCCTCGATGGTCGTCTACGGGGAGGGGGCCTACGAGTGCGCGCGGCACGGGAGGGTGCGGCCGGGCCCACGTGCCGCCGCCGACCTGGCACAGAGGTGGTTCGAACCGCGCTGCCCCCGGTGCGGCTCCCCCGTGGCGCCCGTCACGATCGGCGAGGAGGCGCCCGCCGACCCGCGCAACGTCTACGCCACCACCAAGCTCGCCCAGGAGCACCTGTCCGCCAACTGGGCGCGGGAGACCGGCGGCACGGCGGTCGCGTTGCGCTACCACAACGTGTACGGGCCGAGGATGCCCAGGGACACACCGTACTCCGGGGTGGCGGCGATCTTCCGGTCCGCGCTGGAGGCCGGCCGCGCGCCGAGGGTGTTCGAGGACGGCCGGCAACGGCGCGACTTCGTGCACGTGCGCGACGTCGCCCGGGCGAACCTCGCCGCCCTGTCCGGCGGCACGCCGGGAGCCCTGGCCGCGTACAACATCGCCAGCGGCGAGCCGCGCACGGTCGGCGAGATGGCCGCCGCGCTCGCCGCCGAGCGGGGCGGCCCGGACCCGGTCCTCACCGGCGAGTACCGGCTCGGCGACGTCCGGCACATCGTGGCCTCACCCGGCCGGGCCGCCGAGGAGCTCGGCTTCCGGGCGCGCACCACCTTCTCCGAGGGCATGAAGGAGTTCGCCGGCGCTCCTCTTGCCTGACTCGCCCATATGAGGTCCCGGCGGGTTGCCTGACCAGCCCATGTGAGGTCCCGGCGGGGCGGCGAAGAAGGCGTCACGCCGGGTCGCGGCCGTGTCGGCGACGCGAGAGGGACGGCCCGCGGTCACCAGGGAGAGGCGACCAGCCCTTGCAGCAGCAGACCGGTCAACGCCTGCGCGGCGAGCATGCGGCGGCCGGGCGCGTACGCCGCCGCCAGGCCGATCCACACGGCGAAGGGCACCCAGATGCGCTCCACCTCTCCCCGCGTCACCCCGCTGACGTCCAGCGCCAGCACCGCCACCAGCGCCGCGGCCACCACGGCGGCGACCCCGTGGCGGCGTGCCAGGTTCATCACGGCGGCGGCGATCCCGGCCACAGGGATGGGGTCACGAGGATCCCCGCCGACCGCGGCGACGGCCGGGCAGTGAGTGAGGAGGCGCCCCGCACGGACGAGGCCCGCGGTGGTGGCCGGGCCGGTGATCAGGGCGAGGACGGCCAGGTTCGCCACCAGGAAGTACAGGTACGGGCGGGCCGCGCCCGGGTCGGCGGCCCACTGCGCGTGGGTGGCCGCCACCCCCGCGAGCCACGAGAAACCAGCCACCGCGAACACGCCCGTCACGGCCGCCGCCCCGGCCAGGGCCGCGAGCACCGCCGGGCGCGGCAGCCGGGCCAGCACGGCGACGGTCACCGGGATCACCAGATAAGGGACCAGCCCGTAGCTCAGGTACGGCAGAGCGCCCAGCAGCACCCCCGCCCCGCCCGCGAACCACGTCCTGGCCCCGGTACTCCGGCCGAGCACCAGGAGCGCGACGCCCCACGCGCCGGCACCGGCGAAGAAGGCGTCCATCGTGGTGGCGATCCAGACCGAGGCCGGGGTGAGGGCGAGGTACGGCAACACCCGCCGGGCCGCCTCCTCCCCCGCCAGGCGGCGCACGGTCAGCCCGATCGCCACCGTGGCCGAACAGCCGACGACGATCACCAAGATCGCCGCCCACAGCGGCCCGCCCACCCCCACGGCGGCCAGTGCCCACACCACCAGCACCGGCAGCGGCGGATGGCCACGCACGTGCGTCGGATACTCCGGCAGCCGCTGGGTGAAGGAAGCCAGCCAGGCGAGCGGGTCGTGACCCACGGCGGGCAGCACAGCCAGGTACTCCTCGCGGTGATTGAACGGTGCGGCCAGTCCGCCGGCCGATATGGCCAACAAGATCGTCCAGGCCAGCGCGCACCCGTAGGCGACGAGCAGGGCTCGTCCGAACCCGCCCTCCCCCACCCATCCCGGCAGGTTCCGTACGGCGACCACCGCGAAGGCGGCCACCGGCAGCAGCGTGACCGTGAGCACCCGGAAGTGCGCGTGCAGCGGCGGCAGGCGATCGATGCGCAGCACGCCCAGCGCGTGCAGGACCGCCCCTGCCGCGAAGCAGCCGGCGATCAGCACCGCCCACCCGGCGAGCGCCCAGCGCGTCCCGCGGCCGCTCCTGCCGCCCCCGTCGTACACGCGCGGGGCAGGAGCGGCCGTACCTCGATCCGATCTTTCCGCCACACCGTAACAGTAGGTCTGAGCTGGGCTTATTTTGAAGACGGCGTCACCACACCGTAAGAATCTTCAGGTCCGCCCTGCCTTAGCGTCGTACCCATGCAGATCGACGTGATACTGCCGTGCCTGGACGAGGAGGCCGCGCTTCCCTGGGTCCTGGAGCGCATGCCGGCCGGCTACCGGCCCATCGTGGTGGACAACGGGTCGGCGGACGACTCGGTGAAGATCGCCACCGGACTCGGGGCCCGGGTGCTCGTGGAGCCGCGGCGCGGGTTCGGCGCCGCGTGCAACGCCGGGCTGCTGGCCGCGACCTCGGACATCGTCGCCTTCATGGACGCCGACGCCTCCCTCGACCCGCGGCAACTGCCCAGGGTGACCGGGCCCGTAGGAGCCGGAGACGCCGACCTGATGCTCGGCCGACGGATCGCCCGGTCGGCTCGCGCCTGGCCGCCGCACGCGCGCGCCGCCAACGCCCTGCTGGCCCACCGGCTGCGCCGCCGCACCGGGGCCGCGTTGCACGACCTCGGCCCGATGCGCGCGGCCCGCCGTACCGGGCTCCTCGCCCTGGCCCTGCGGGATCGCAGGTTCGGCTACCCGCTGGAGATGGTGCTGCGCGCCGCCGCGGACGGCTGGCGGATCGCGGAGGCCGAGGTGGACTACCTTCCGCGCGCGGGCCGCTCCAAGGTCACCGGCACGGTACGCGGCACCGTGCGCGCCATCGGCGACATGCGGCGGGTAATCAGGGAGACCGCGTGACGCAGATGCTGGTCATCGCCAAGGAGCCGGTACCCGGCCAGGTCAAGACCCGGCTCTGTCCACCGTGCACCGGGGAACAGGCGGCCCGGCTCGCGGCCGCCGCCCTGGAGGACACCCTGCACACCGTGGCGGCGACCCGCGCGCCGCACCAGATCCTCGCCCTCCAGGGGCTACCGGGTCCCTGGCTGCCACCCGGTTTCACGGTGATCCCGCAACGCGGGCGTGGGTTGGACGAGCGGCTCGCGGCGGCCTTCACCGACGCCCACGGGCTGCACCCGGTGCCGACCGTACTCGTCGGCATGGACACCCCTCAGCTCACCCCGCCCCTGCTCGCGGACGCCGCCGCCGCGCTGACCCGGTATGACGCGGTGTACGGCCCCGCCGCGGACGGCGGCTTCTGGCTCCTTGGCCTGCGCCGCCCCGATCCCGCACTGCTGCTGGGAGTGCCCATGTCACAACCGGGCACCGGAGCGGCCCAGCTCCGGCGCCTGCGCCAGGCCGGACTGAGCACGGCCCACATGCCCGAACTGCGCGACGTCGACACCTTCGCCGACGCCTGCCATGTCGCGGCACAGGCATCCGGCACCCGGTTCGCCGCGACGCTGGACGCCGTGCGCCTGAGCATGGCCGCCCGCTGACCGCGCCCACCCACCGCGCCGCTCGCGCTTCAGGTCAGGGTGGCGAACCATCGTCCCGCCTCGTTCCACCGATCCGCGAAAGGGAAGCCACAGGTGCGGGCGAGCGGTCCGATGTCGTCGGCGGAGACCGTCGCCCAGGGAAACCAGTCGGCCACCTGCCCGCCGCGACGCAGCCGCACCCACTCCACCCCGCTCGGCGACCCGGGCGGCGCCAGCTCGGCGATCACCGCGCCGCCGGGCCGTACCAGCTCGCGGAGCCGGCGCAGCAGGGCGTCCGGGTCACCGCCGATGCCGATGTTCCCGTCGGCCAGCAGCGCCACGGCCCAGCGGCCGGTGCCGGGCAGCCGCTCGAAGACGCTTCTGCGCAGCGCAGGCGCACCGGCGCGCCGCGTCAGCGTCACCGCCAGCGGGGTGATGTCGATGCCGAGGACCGGCACGCCCATCCGGGCCAGGGCCGCGGTCAGCCGGCCGGGCCCGGAACCGACGTCGAGCGTCGGCCCGCCGCACCTGGCCAGCAGTTCCCCGTCACCCTCGATCGGCCGCAGCCATCGCTCGGCGGCCAGGGGCCGGACCCGTCCGCTGGAGTACTCCACCTCCACCTCCTCTCCCATCAAGGCGTCCTCATAGAAGGCACCGATCACGCGGCGTCCCCCCGTTCGCCGGATCCCGTGGCCGGAAAGCCGGGACCGCCGCGATTGTCGTGGACCGGCCCGCATGCCGCGGGCGAACGCGGCGGACGACCGTTCATGGCGAAATGATCGATCACGGTCCGACGCTACAGCGGAATGCATTCGTTGACTCTTACGAGTCTGTGACGTG
Source organism: Sphaerisporangium sp. NPDC088356 (assembly GCF_040685555.1). Classification (NCBI taxonomy): domain Bacteria; kingdom Bacillati; phylum Actinomycetota; class Actinomycetes; order Streptosporangiales; family Streptosporangiaceae; genus Sphaerisporangium; species Sphaerisporangium sp. NPDC088356. The sequence goes on along the minus strand of NZ_JBFBIK010000098.1, from coordinate 191 downwards.
ACGCCGGGGCCGCCGACCGCAGTGAAAGGTGTCCTGACCAGGTAGGACGCCTCAGACAGGCGTGGGCGACCTGCATGCACTTGTTGCTGTGCGCGGCGGCCAGGGTGAACGGCTCGTCGACGTTGCGGAACGCCGGAACCTCGATGAGGAGGCGTCCGGATGTGCTCGCGTGACATGACGCCCGGCGCGGC
>NZ_JBFBIK010000097.1:0-29707 GCF_040685555.1 Sphaerisporangium sp. NPDC088356 | reverse complement strand
GGCATCGCGGTGGCACCGGCCTGCGTCTCGACACTGTCCGCGCTCTCCCAGACAGTTCTGCCCCGCACGGGCGATCGCTTCCCCACCCACCAGCTCCACCACTTCCCCGGCCTCCGTTGACGGCGCGACCGTGCCGCACCTTCCGGGGGCGCTGACCCAGGCCGCCGGCGCGCTTCCCGTCACCCGCTCCAATCTTCAAGGCCCAGGTCAGGGATGGATTTCACGACTCGCTGTTCTCGCAAGATGAACGGCAGTTCCTCCAGCAGCCAGCTCGCCACGTGCTCCAGTTGCTCGGGGGAGTCACCGTCGCGGACGACCAGCAAGCGCTCTTGCTCATCGAGGTCACCCTGCATCCACACCGAGGCGTCCAACCACGGGGCAAGCTCCTCGCGGATGATGCCGGTGCCCTCGACCCAGATGAAGTCGGCACCGGCGGGGGCGGTGATCGATCCGGGCCGGTCGTGGGTGATCCAGGCATCAGGGCAGAAGTCCACCGCCTCACCGCGGTACAGGGGTTGCAGGATGTTCTCGACGAGCACGGCGCCCCAGTCGAAGTAGGCGTGGTTCCAGGCGATGTCGTCGGTGTGCACGATGGCGGAGGAGGTGAGGACACGAGTCCGGCCTGCCCGGACGGGCCGCCGGTCGCCTACCCAGGCGGAGCCCAGCAGACCGGCCCTCCGGAGCAAGCCCGTCTGTGCCGGTAGGACAACCAGTGGGCGAGGAAGCTCACCGGGAACATGGAACACGTGAAGACGGGCTTGCACCTCCGTCGCCGACCCGCTGCCGCTTCGCGGTGGGTCGAGGCAGACGGGGTGATCAGTCAGGGGCAGATGTGCGCGTCCGCGCGGGGATGTGCCGTTGGACAGCATCGCAGCACACCGTGAACCCGCTATGCCGGGGACACTCCACCTCCTGCGACGTCGGGCAGAAGTAGATATCGGAACAGCCGCAATCGAAGAAGTGCGGCAACGGATCGGGGAGACCGGGGGTCGACACGTCGTCAAGGATGCCCGATCACGAGAGATTGGCTGTACAGCCACGCGTACAGCCAAGGGCGCGAATCAGGGCGGACTTCAGCGGATACCAGGCGCCCCGGTCAAAGCCAACAACCTTGGTCAAGGCGTCTTCTTTCGATCCGCGGGTGCTGTGCACTACCGCCATAATGCGCAGATGCGCCGCTCTCCATCTACTCCACGTAGGTGCCACCCGGACGCATGACCACAGTCCGCGTCGCGGGAGCAATGGCTCCGCGGGGCACGCGATCGTTCACCGCGATGACCAACCGGAGTGCCCGATCGGCCTCGGGAAGCACGTAAGCCAGGACCTTGTACTCGCGTCCGTCCTCTCCGGTGATGTTCGCCCAGTCCTTATCGCCGTTCTCCTCCATGACCGCGAGTTCGTCATAGATCGCGATACGACGCCACCGTGACAGGTACTCCTCTGCGATCTTGGCTGCCACCTGCTCGTTCATCCCCCAGAGCCGCCCTTCGTCGTGCCATTAAGGAGGGTAACGAGGGGGCAACCACGGTCACTCATGACCGGTGCCAACCGCAGGTCAGCGGCCCTACGAGGCGCGATCCATGCGATTCCCAAGCTGACAGCGCGGGTTCGACTCCCGTCACCCGCTCCAACGACGAAAGCCCAGGTCAGGGATGCTTTCCAGACCCGGGCCTTGTTCGTCTCCTAGGGCTTGCCGATCTCTCGTGGCCCCTTACGCGCCCGATCCGTTCTCTTCCGCCTTCCGCATGGCCTCCTCGGCGAGCCTGCCCATGCCGTCCGCGATGACCCGGTCACGGCCGTCCTCCGTGTGCAGGTAGATGAGAGCGGCCCGTGTCGTGGAGTGGCCCATCCGGTTCATCAGTTCCCCGCAGCACGGCCCCCTTGGCACCCAGGAAGACGAACGCGTCCGGGTAGTCGGCCGTGTACGTGTCCATGTGAGCCATGTACGGCTTTGCGGCGACCGGTAGGCCCCCCGTGATGGGACCGCAACCATTCCAACAGGTAATTGGCGCCGAGCGGCGGAACTCCCGCGCAAAATCTGTTGCATAGCCTCGAATCCGGGGCGAGTCGTTCGTAGAACAGGCGAGAGGCGGGCCGCAGGAGGCCGCCGGAACAAGGGAGTCATGGGATGACCCAGTACTTGATCTCGTTCAATGACGGCGCGATGGACCACATCCCCGACGAGGACTGGGGCGACGTGGGCAAGGCCTCGCACGCGGTGGTCCAGGAGGCCGTGAACGCCGGCGTGTGGGTGTTCGGCGCCGGACTGGAAAGGCAGAGGGCGAGCATCGTGGCCACGGACGGGACGGTCGCTGACGGCCCTTACCCGGAGACCAAGGAGGTCATCGGCGGGTTCTTGGTCGTCGACGTGGCCTCACGCGAAGAGGCGCTGGCGTGGGCTGCCAAGACCGCCGTCGCTTGCCGCTGTGCGCAAGAGGTCCGGGAACTCATGCCCGACCCCGAAACAGACGCGATGCTCCGCCAGGCTGACAGGCGATGATGTCATCCCGACGACGTCTGATCGAAGAAGACTTACCACGTTGCAGCAAGACTTGCGTGGCAGCGGTTGACGACGCGGGTCTGCGGATCGACCTGAACTGGAACGCGAGGCGGTGACCCTGGGGATCGGGCGTGGGGCGACGCCCGATCCCCCGGATCTGGCCGGATCGCCGCAACCACTGATTGCCCAGTCCCCCATACGCTCCACCTTGATCGTCGTGCAATTAGCGCGCAATTAGACAAGGTGAAGAGGGGTCAACCACGGTCACTCAGGACCGGCCCCACGCCCAGGTCAGCGACCCTACGTGGCCGGATCCGTACGATTCCCAAGCTGAAGCGCGGGTTCGATTCCCGTCACCCGCTCCACTCTCATATAGGCCCTGACCAGGTCATTCCTAAGTCAAATCGATGCTCGTACGGCGCCCGTGGGTGCACTACCCGTCGGCACCCCCATGTTCGAGTGCGCTGCGAGTAGCCACGATCGGCGAATGGCCACAATCGAGACGCGCACTCGCGCCGACGGCACCGCTAGCTAAGGGGTGTGCGCGGAGGTTCTCATCATCCGGCCTGCCCGAAAGCTCCTTGACGAGCACGGGAACGAGGGACAGCAGCGCATATGTCAGCGTCTCGCGGTTCGGGCCGCCGAGTGCACCCAGCGAGCCGCCATGTTCGACTGGGCGAAGAAGGTCAGCCCGGAGTCGGCAGGCTTGGACATCGGCTCAGAAGGCCCCGCCTGTCAGGTCGAAGGCTTCCCCTCGCTTGGCCGCATGCCGCAGGTCGGGCACGTGGATCTCTCCTTTGCACCAACCTTCCAGCAAGTGACGTACGAAGGTGCCTTGCAGGACGCGTTCCGCTAGGGCAGGCGTCCGGTGACAATCTCGCAGTCGCTGGCGTGTTGGGCGCGGTCGGCCCGTATGAACCCACTGGCATGTATCGCGTGGGGCACCGACGGGCTGCTTGTCAACGGGTCCGGCGCCTCCTGGTTCTCCATGGAAGGCCTCGCCGTGCTGCTGTTCGACGAGGCCGAACACCCGCCACCGCCGCACCCGATTCATCGTCGGCTATTGACGCCGACGCCTGATCGTCCTCCACGTGTGACCGGCCCGTGGTGGCCATGAGAAGTTCGCACCCATCTCCATGGACGGCTCACTGTTGTGGGCGCACCGCCATCCAGATCACCACGGCGTTCGCGTCGCCGGGGTTCCGCCAGAAGTGCGTCTGGTGAGTGAGGAAGTGGAGGGCGTCACCCGGCTTGAGCACATGCGTTACCTCGCCGACCCGGAACTCGAGCTCGCCCGACACCAAGTAGACGAGCTCCTCGCCAGGGTGCTGCAACAGCTTGCTGCCGCTGCTCGCTCCCGGGATCACGGTGGCCACTGCCGCGGCGACCAGGAACTCTCCATAAGGTCCGCTGATCCCGCCGAGGTCGATCCCGGCGTGTGAGGTGTAGATCGAGCGTCTGCCATCGGCCGGGGTGAACACCGTCGGGTAGTTGTCGTCGTCCTCCTCCTCAACGAAGTAGGCAACGGGCCGGCCGAGCGCTGCGGCGATCTTAAGCAGTGTGGTGATCGTCGGCACCATGTCAGACTGCTCGATCTTGTGAATCGTGGCCGCCGAGACATCCGCGCGCTCCGCGAGCGACTGCAGCGAGTAGCCGTTCTGCTTGCGAAGTGCCTTGATCTTCGGGCCGATGCCGGAGACGACGGCGGCTACTCGTCCGCTCACTTTGCGCCTCCGATGCGTATACCGAGTTTCGCACCCCGTAACGAGCACCCCTCTATACCTTGACGGCGACGACCAGGTACGTCAAGTATGGTGAACGGAAAGTTGCGCATGCTCAATGCGATCGAGCCTCCCCAAGGAGAACCGAAGTCAGATGCCCAGGCGAATCGTAGTGGTAGGCGGCGGAGCCGCAGGGATGGGTGCCGCCGGCGCCGCGAAAGGTACCGACCCGGACGCCGAGGTCATCGTCTTCACCGACTATGAGGACGCGGCCTACAGCCCTTGCGGGATCCCCTACGTCCACGGGCGTGAGATCGCCAGCTTCGACTCCCTGTTCATGGCGACCAAGCAGCACTACATCGACCAGGGCATCGACATTCGCTACGAGACGGCCGTCGTCTCCATCGACGTGAAGGCCAAGACGGTGACCGCGGCGGACGAGACGGTCGAGCGCTACGACTCGCTGGTGCTGGCGGCCGGGTTCACCTATGCCGACCCGGGGGTGCCGGGGGGCGACCTCGGCAACATCTACTACGTCAAGAACATCCGTCAGGCGATGGAGTGGGACAAGGTCCTGGACACGGTGAAGACCGCGGTCGTCGACGAGGCGACGCCGCTCGGCGCCGAGATGGTCACCGCGCTCGCGCATCGCGGCATCGAGACCCACCTGGTCGACCCCGCGCCCTGGGCCATGTCCATGGCCACTGATCCGGACATCATGCAGCCGGTCGAGGAGTCCTGGGTCGAGATGGGCGCCAAGCTGCATTTCAACACCAAGGTCACTGGCTTCGTCGGGAAGAACGGCAAGCTTACCAAGGTGACCACCTCGGAGGGGGACATCCCGGCCGATCTGGCGGTGGTGGCCACGAAGAAGACGCCCAACACCATCCTCGCAACCGCGGCCGGCATCAAGACCGGCATGAGCGGAGGCGTCATCGTCGACGGGAGGATGCGCACCTCGGCTCCGGACGTGTACGCGGCGGGCGACTGCACCGAGATCCCGCACGGCGTCTCCAACGTCCCGATCCAGGGGCTGTCCGGCAGCCACGCCTACGCACAGGGCAAGGTCGCCGGAGTGAACGCCGCGGGCGGGGTCCGCGAGTACCGTGCCGTCTACGTCCCCTGGGGCATGGTCGCCGGCAAGTGGATGATCGGCGGGGTGTCCTTCAGTGAGACGCTGGCCACCGCGCTCGGCGTCCCCTTCATCGTGGGCACCGCCCAGGGCATCTCCCGTGCGCGCTACTACCCCGACGTCAAGCCGGTCAAGGTCAAGCTCCTCGCCGAACCCGAGCACCTCCGGCTGATCGGAGCCCAGCTCGTCGGCGGTGAGGGCATCAAGGAACGCGCCGACTTCCTCGCCATGGCGGTGCGCACCGGGATCACGATCAACGATCTGGCGACCATGGAGAACGTCTACAGCCCGCCGATCGGCGCGCTCAACGAGCCGATCGCGCTCGCGGCCCAGAACGCGCTCACGAAGGCGAGGGGCTGAGATGGGCCTGACGCGTTGGGTTCGCGCGAGGTCTGAGCACTACCTGATGGTCGACGCGCAGGACAGGGTGGGCACCCGCCTCGGCGGCAGGCGCCCCCACCCGCCGCGCGGCGGCGAGATCTTCTGGCGCCGGGTCTACGTCCCGATCTTTCACCGGCTGCCCCTGAAGCTGCGCAGCTCGATCATCGCGCGCATGCCGGGAAGCCACCAGCAGGCTTGGACACCTCAACCACCGTCCAAGGGTCCCGCGATCTGACGCGGGATCCGGCACTTCGGGGGGCCTGATACGACACCAGGTCCTCCGCACTGCACATAGCACAAAGGAGTGACATGTCTTCCAAGACCGTAACCGTCGCCACCCCCGTGGACGGGGATGTCCTGTGGGACACGAGCGAGAAGGTATTCGAGGACATCAGGGCCGAGGAGGGCGAGAAGGCCACGGTCTTCATCCACTCGGTGCCGTTCGAGGGCTCGGTCTCCCTCGTCAACCTGATGACCTCCACGCGTCTCCAGCGCAAGGGGTTCAAGCTGACGATCGTCCTCTACGGGCCCGCCGTGCTGCTGGCCGCTGCCGGCCGCGGCTACCCGGCCGTCGGCAAGGAGGGCTTCCCGGGCAACCTGGCGGTCAACAGGCAGCTCAAGACCCTCCTCGATGAGGGTGCCACCATCTACGCCTGCCGCTTCGCCATGGGTGCCCTGTATGGCATGCGCGAGGACGACCTGATCCCGGGCGTGAAGGCGTTCAACCCGCTGGACGTGCTCGACTCCGCGCTGACCGCGTGGCGGGAGCGCCACTTCCAGCTCAACACCTGGACCATGTGATGGCCAAGGGACCGTCGCGCCACATCGACGCGCATCGCCACATCGGTGTGCTGCCCGCGTTTCCGTTCTACGGCGGCCCTCCGGTCAACCCGGACGTGAACGCCCGTGCCACGATCGAAGAGCTGATCGCGGACATGGACCGGGAGGGCACCGAGCGAGCGTTGGTGATTCCGAACTACGGAGTCCCCGACCCGAGCCACTCCTTCGCGCTCAACGACCTCGTGCTCGAGGCGTCCGCCAAGAGCGACCGCATCAGCGCCGCCCTGTGGGCCTCGCCCCGACCGCAGGACGCCGAGCTGACCGACAGGTCGCTCGCGCTCGCCTCCGAGAGCGGGGTCAAGGCCATCAAGATCAGTTTCTTGCTCGGAGGATCGGCGGAGGACCCCGAGTGCCAGGTCCAGCTCGACAAGGTGTTCGCCACCGCGAAGGCCAACAACCTCGTCGTCCACGTGCACACCTCGCCGGGTGCGGCCTCGGACATCGACAAGGTCGGCCTGCTCGTGGAGCGTTACGCCGATGAGACGCCGATCCACCTCGTCCACTTCGGCGGCGGGGTGAGCGGCCACATCAAGCTCATCGGCACGCGGTTCTTCGACTGGATCGAGGCCGGCAAGAAGGTATACACCGACCTGACCTGGTCGGTGGGCTTCGCGCCGCAGTGGCTCGCCCGCGAGATCGACCGGCGCGGCATCGGCGGAGACCGCGTGCTGTTCGCCTCCGACCAGCCGTGGGGCGAGTTCGCCGGCGAGTACGCCCGACTGGTCGACGCCACGGGTGGCGGAGAATTGACCGGGTTGGTCTTCCACGACAACTACGAACGGCTTTACGGCTGACCCTGCTGGCCCAGGAATCCCAGGCGCCCCCGCCTGGGATTCCTGGTTTCCGGGGTGAAACCGACCCGAGCACCGAAGGGAGCGAGCTTTGGCACGATCGGGAGACTCGAACGACGTGGTCGCGCGATGGGAGGGCGGCTGGCGCGCGACCGTCACCGCCGGACCGTTCTCCTTCACCGTTGACGAGCCCGAGGACGTCGGCGGGACGTTCACCGGTCCGATGCCGACCGAGTACTTCCTGGGATCGCTCGCGTCCTGTTACGCGCTGGCGCTGGCGTGGTGCGCCCGCAAGCGCGGGATCGAGCTGCCTGACCTGTCGGTCTCGGCGACCGGGGAGTACGACGGACCGAGCTTCAGCGGGATCCGGCTGCACGTGCGCTCCAGCCTCCCGGCGGAGCGGCTCCAGCCGCTGCTCGCCCCGGCCTCCCGGGTCTGCTATGTCTCCAACACCCTCGCCCGCACGCCCCGGGTCGAGGTGGAAACGGGCGGCGCCGACAGCTGAAGGCACACCGGGAACGGCAGCCCGGTGAGCCCTCGAACGTCGTGACCGGCGGGACGTCCTCCCGATGCGGTTGACGGGCTCGGTGCCCCGAAGACGCATCGAGGAGGACGTCCGTGTCCGGCGGTGCCGGTCAGGCCTCGCCGGTGAGCTTCGCGTCCAGCGCCAGCAGGGCCTCGGCGAATACCTTTATCGGCGCCTCCGCGACCCCGGCACCAACCTGGCCGCTTCCGTCGGCGTTGTGCAGGATGCCCGTCGTCACCTGTGGGGTGATGCCCAGTTCGACGACCTTGCGTACGTCGACCCCCAGCGGCGACCCCTTCATTCCCCAGAACGGGATCACGAAGCGGCTGGAGTTGCCGACGCACACCTCGTCCAACTGCGCGGTCAGCTCGGCGGCGTGTGCCATCGTGCCACCGACGATCTGCGCCACCGCCGGCGAACCGGCCGCGGCGGCCCCTCCGAGCCCGACCAGCTCCAGCACCGCGCTGTCGCCGATGTCGGGGGCGGCGTCGGCCTCGCTGCGGCCGGGCTGGTAGAGCGCGCGCCCCACCATCGGCGCGGGAGCGGTGAACCACTCGGAGGAGCGTCCGGCCAGCCAGGCGGCGAAGTCAGTGCCGTTACGCGCCATGCCGGTCACGACCGAGCTGTTCTCCACCTGGGCGGCCCAGGTGGTCAGCGCCCGTGCGGCCGCCATGGCCAGGCTGAGGAACAGCAGGTGGTTGCCGGACAGGAAGGTCGCCGACTCGTGCCGCCGCGGATGGTCGCCCGCCACCAGCGCGGGCAGCAGGTTACGCAGCAGCAGATTGGTCGCGGCCTGGGTTCGGACATGGACGTCGTCGCCCATCGCCACCGCCTGCGCCGCGAGGGACATCACGTCGACCGATCCGTACTCCCGGACGGCGGCGGCCAGCGCCGGACCGACCGCCTCCCGCAGCAGGACGAGGCGCGCGATCGCGCCCGGCGTGTCCCGGCCGAACCACGCGACGTCCCCCGACCCCTGGCCGATCGGAGCGTAGGCGCGGATGCCCGCCTCGGCGAGCTCGACCTCCCAGACAGGCGTGGTAGGCCCCATCGACGTCGCCATCGGGACCACCGTACCGTGGGCGTTGGCCGGCTCGAGGCGCACCGTGCCGTCCCGGAGCAGGGCGTCCGCCTCCTCGGGGGTTCGCGCCCACCCCTCGGCGCAGACGGCGGCCCGCATCGAACGGCGCAGCGGGTCCGTGGCGTTCTCGATCGAGATCCGCGGTCCGCAGTGCAGCAGGACCCTGCCCTGCGCCAGCACCGGGATCACGTCGGCGGCGGTCCGCACGGCGACCAGCTGGGGTGCTCCGCGGTCCAGCCGCCGGAACACCTCCTCATTGGCGGCATCGATCGTACGCGCGTGCGGGCCGTACAGCCGCCGGAGCGCGGCGACCACCACGGGATCGCCGCCTCCCGGAATACGCCAGTCCACCTGGACGACCGGGCGTTCCTGCTGCCTGATCGCCTCCGCGAACAAGGGGAGCCCGACGTTGACCACGTTGACCTTCTCGGGAACGTGTACCGGGGCGACGATCTCAGCTGTTGTCATCACTCTTGCTTTCTTCGACGAATTCCTCGGCTTCGGCCACCAGTGCGGCCTCCGCCCGCTCGAAGGAGTCGCGCTGGGCTTTCGCACGGTCCCGGAGCGACTCCGCTTTCTTGACGCACTCCGCCGCCATGGCCTCGACCACGGACGGGGCCGCGCCACCGGCCAGCGTCCGCGTCTCGACGATGAGCCGGGGATCGAGGATCTCGCTGAGGTCCTGGCCTTCCAGCCCCAGGGAGATCCCCGCGTACTGCTGGGCCGCGGCCTCCAACCGCGTCCCGTCGATGTCGATCCCGCGCAGCCCCTCCCGGCTCGCCTCGCGCACGGCCAGGCCGACCACCTGGTATGCGGTCCGGTAGTCCACATGGCAGGTCTGCATGACGAACTCCGCCAGGTCCGTCGCCTGGCTGAAGCCGGACTCCAGGGCCGTCCACATCTTGTCGGCGTTGACGGTGAGGGTTCGGATGACCCCGCTGGTCAGCCGCGTCGTGCGGTGGGCCAGGTCTAGCGCGCGCGGGATCTCGCCATACGCGTAGATCAGGTTGTCGCTTCGCGCCGACGGGCTCTTGCTGACCGCGAGGAAGCCGGTGAGGCGACCGATCAGCGTGCCGGCGGCTCCGCGGATGATCGACAGGGCGTACGGGTTGCGTTTCTGCGGCATGAGCACGCTGGAGCGGCTGTACCCGTCGGCGACGGTCACGTAGTCGAACTCGTTGCTCGCCCAGATCTCCAGGTCTTCCGCCAGCTTGCTCTGGGTGGTGAGCAGGCTGGACGCGTGGGAGAGCGCCGCGACAAGCCCGTCGATCTGCCACATGGCGTCGCGGGTGTGCTCGATGAAGCCCTCGAACCCCAGCAGGGAGGCGACCCGGCTCCGGTCGGCCAGCAGGCGGCTGCCGTTGACGCAGCCCGCGCCGCCCGGGCTCGTGTTGACCCACGCGAAGGCGTCCATGAGCCGTTCCGCGTCCCGCAGGACCGGGTAGGCGAAGCTGACGAGGTAGTGGCCGAACGTGGAGGGCTGCGCGTGCTGGAGGTAGGTCTGGTCGGGCAGCCAGGTCCTGCTGTGCCGCCCCGCCACCACCGCGATGGTCCGCGCGAGCTCCGCCGCGTCCTCGACCAGGTCCTCCAGGACGCTGCGTACGTGGAGACGGAGCGCGATGCGTACGGCCTCCCGCCTGGGCCGCCCGGCGTGCAGCCAGCCCGCGTCGTCCCCGATCTGCGCGGTGAAGTGCCGCTCCCGCGAGTTGTACGGCTCGCCGTACGCCGGGTCGTAGGGGAAGTCGTCGGCGGAGGTGCGCACGGAACGGAGCAGCACCCCCATGAGCTTCTCGGCGGCGGTTCGGGGGATGACCCCGCGTTCGTGCAGATCGATGACATGCGCGATGTCAGCGAGGTTGAGGCCGGCGTGCAGCAGCGGCGCGTCGGCGTTCTCGAGCATGAATCCGCTGTCGATCAGTTCCTGAGCGGGACCGCCCACCGGTGGCCCCAGCCGATCGGGCCCGCCTCGGGCCGAAGGGCCGGACGGCAGTTCATCATTGATCATCGTGACTCCATCCCGCGACGGCGTCGAGCAGGCCGCCGGTGTGCCAGAAGACTGTCGTGTGGTCGGGGTCGGAGCGCCGGTCCCCGAGGATCCGCGTGACCGCGCCCAGCGCCTTCGCCGAGTACACCGGGTCGACGACGATCCCCGAGGTGCGCAGGGCGAGCCAGGCCGCACGCTCGCCCTCTTCGGAGGGGCGCCCATGCCCGGGACCGCGGGCGTCGTCCAGGGTGACGTCCGTCTCCCGGGGGAGCTCGGTGCCCATCAGCCGGGCGCACCCTCTGCTGAGTTCGAGGACCCGGCGAGCGGTCTCTTCCGGTGGCCGGCTGACCGACGCCCCGCACATCCGCAGTCGCCGCCCCAGCGCCACCGCCCCGGCGACGAGGCCGGCGAGCGTCCCTCCGGAACCGGTGCCCACGACGACGGTGGCGGGCCCGTCCAGCTGGGCGTCGAGTTCCGCCGCCGCCAGATGGAACCCGGCGGAGCCGAGCGGGGTAGCTCCACCGCGTGGCACCACGAAAGGCGTCCGGCCCTCCCGGATGAGCTCGGCCGCGACCTTCTCCATCACGGCGTCCACCGAGGAGCGGTCGGCGTCGTGCGTCCACCGTACCCCGGCGCCCCAGTGGACTGCCGCGGCCTGGTTGGGGTGCCGGACAGGTGAAGGTGAGCCGGCGTAGACGAGCACACACCGAAGGCCGGCCCAGGCGGCGGCCGCGGCCGCCGCCTGGCAGAAGTTCGAACCCGGCGTCCCCCCGGTCACCAGGACGTCGGCTCCGGACGAGCACATGCCGGCGATGAGCATCTCCAGCTGGCGTGCCTTGTTGCCGGCGACCGCGAAGCCGGTGAGGTCGTCGCGCTTAAGCAGCAGCCGGCCGCGCATGCCCAGCGCCTCCGCCAGCCGCGGCGCCTCATGGAGAGGCGTGGGCAGTGCGGCGAGGCCGGCGCGGCGAGGGGTCGTTCCCGTGTGATCCGGCTTCACGGCCATGAGGGCGACTCCTCGGCCCTGGCGCGCCGCGCGCGGGCCACGACCAGGTCCACCATCTCGACGGCGAAACCCGGGTCCGACGGGTTCTGCGTATCGCCGAGGTGTGTGCGCAGGTTGGCCGCCATCCGATCGGAGTGCACCTCGAGCCCTTCGACCAGTTCGACGCCGAGCGCGAGCGCCTTGCCGGCCAGCAGGCAGACCTCCGGCAGGGCGACCCACTCCGCCTTCCAGGCACGCCCGTCGCGCTCGTGCTGGCTGACGACCGACTCCAGGAGAACGCCTGCGTTGGCGCGGACCAGGCGGGCGAGCGTGTTCAGGTGCTCGCTGCCCTCCGGGTTCCGCTTGTGGTGCATGGTGATGCTGCCGATCGCTCCGGCTGCTCGCGGCTCGCCGAGCTCCCCGATCTCCGGACGCTGGAGCTCGTAGACCTCCTCGCCGATCCGGGCGAGCGTGCCGGTGATCAGGGCCAGCAGGCCGCCGAACTCGGCGATCCTGTCGCGGGCGCTCAACCAGGAGATGACCGGGTCGGCGAGCCCCAGTTCCGCGGCGAACCGTGCCCGGACGGCCAGCCCGCGGTCGCCGTAGGCGACGAGGGTGCCGATGCCGCCGCCAAGCTGTGCCACCAGCCATCGCGGAGCGCCCTCGCGCATCCGGTCGAGATGCCGCCGGATCTCGTCCGCCCAGGACGCCGCCTTCCAGCCGAACGTCGCCGGCGCCCCCGGCTGACCGTGGGTCCGGCCCGCGATCGGCGTCTCGCGGTGTTCGACGGCCAGCTCGACGAGCCGCTCCTCGATGCGGCGCAGGTCGCGCCAGACGATGCCGCCGACGGTGCGGACGGCCACCGACGTCCAGGTGTCCGTGACGTCCTGCACGGTCGCCCCGACGTAGACGTGCTCACCCGCCGCTTCGGGCAGCATGCGACGCAGCTCGTGGATCAGGCCCAGGGTCGAGTGCCCCGTCTCCCGGGTGCCCCGCGCGATCCGGTCGAGGTCGAGCCGGTCGGCGCGCAGCTCGTCGGTGATGACCGAGGCGGCGTGGGCGGGGATGAGTCCCTCCGCCGCCTGTGCCCTGGCCAGCGCGGCGAGGACATCGAGCCACCCTTGCAGCCGGGCCCGCTCCTCGAAGATCTGCCGCAGCTCGTCCGTGCCCCACAGGTGGGCGTAGGCCGACGAGTCCGCGATCCGCGCGGTCACGACGCGCCCCCGTTCCGCTCCGTACCTGAGCCGATTTTCCCGGCCAGCTCCGACGCGGTGGCCAGACCCTCCGCTACCAGCGTGAACGACGCTCCCCAGGGCACCACGACCGTGTCGCCGCGTGTCTCGATGTTCTCCTCCAGCAGGCAGCACTTGGTGAGCCGGGCCTCGCCGGGGGGAAGCGGCAGCGTGGCCGCCAGGGCTGTGGGACAGATGTCGATCTGGCGCAGGTTCGCCGCCTGATCCGGATAGAAGTGGTCGTGGATGGCACGTGAGCGGGCACAGCCGAGCAGGACCCAGTCCGCCTGCGGCGGCACCTCGTCGAGATAGGAGATCTCGGCGCCCGCGACCGACATGCCACCCCCGCGGCAGGGCAGCAGGTAGTGCTCGGCCGGTTCGGTGGCGGCGAGTTTCTCCAGGTCAACGACTTGTGGCACGCATTCCGTCGCGGGCAGTTCCTCGGCTGTGTCCGCGATCCGCTGGACCTGGTCGTACAGCTTGGCCGGCCACGGAGGCGCCACGTCGAGCACGTGCACCCGGCGCGGGGCGGGGTCCAGGATGAAGTTGACGTGCTCGTAACGCCCGCGCACGATCACGCAGCGCGGCGTCCCGGGGAGCTCGCGCGCCGCGCGGAGCAGCTGGCTGGGCACGGCGGTGTCGATGTCGGGCCGGTCGACGAACACCGTCTCGGCCGGCCCGGCCAGCACACGTGCGTCGGTGACGCCCACGAACAGCTCGACCTCGCCGGCCCTGGTCAGCTCGACCACGGCGTACGCGTCCCGGCTCCGGGCCACCACGAAGCGCGTCCTGCGGTAGACCTGCCGGTTGAGAAAGAACGTCCGCAGGGAGTCGTCGTCGAGATCCACCGCCACGTCGGTGAACGCCACGGTTCGGTACTGATGCGGGATCATCATGACCTCTCCACTCCCGCGCGCACCTCTTCGCACCTGGGCAGCGTCTCGACGGTGTCGGACCGCAGGCCCAGCCGGAGCGTCTCGACGGCCAGCGCATCGGCGGGCTGAATGTTGCCGAGGTTGACGTTCGCGCCATAGCGCCTGATCAACCATGCCTGCTGCGCCCTGCGCGGGGCCTCGAACAGGGCGGCCCCGAGGCCGACTGCGGATACTACGGCGTCCGCGATGTCGGCACGCACCCTGCCCTCGGCGTCGAACAGGCCGACGGTGCCGCTCTCGCGCCCCTCCGTCAGTACCCAGGTGGCGCCCGCCTCCGTATCGGCCCGCGCATCCGCGGCCCACTCCCTGGCCGAGGGCGCCACGGCGGGATCCTTGAGCCCGACCTCGGACAGGACGAGGAACCGGGAGGCGGCAGCGTCGATGATCTTGTCTTTGTCCGTCCGCGACATCTCCACCGAGCCGCAGGAAACCTCGACACACGGGAAGCCCGCGGCCTCGGCCCAGTCCATGAACCTGTCCAGCACGCCCTGCAGCCACGAGATCTCCAGCAGAGTGCCGCCCGTGCAGGCGAGCACCTGGTGCGCGGCCAGCAGGTCGAGCTTCTCGCCGAGCGACGGGTCGACGTAGGCGGTTCCCCAGCCGAATTTCCACAGGTCGATGCTCGCGGCAGCGACCGCCAGCCGCTGCTCCACCTCGGCCACGGACATGCCGTTGTCGAGGACATGGGAGACGCCGCACCGGCGAGGCTTCTCCACGCGGGGCGGTAGCGCAAGGAAGTCGGGCACCGCCGAGGTCAGGCCCCGATCGGAGGTACGGTCTCGGGTAGGTTGTCCTATCACGGAAACGGCTTCCTCACTAGTTGATATGACGCCGTTGTCGGCCTTTGGCCCCAACATTAATTTCGCCCCAATTTGTACCGAACGGAGGAGCCACCTTGCCCACACGCAACACTCGTGATCTTGAAGGACTGGCGCGCCGGCTCCGGAGCCTGCCCGGTGTCACGGCCAAGAACTCCATCGGAGTGGTCGCCGATGTTTTCGGCGGCGGGGACTGGTGGGCCGGTCCCGGTGACGACGGAGCCGTCGTGCACGACCGGGGACGCAATCTGATCGTGGGGGGTGAGGCGATGCTGCCCGCCTTCGTCGCCAAGGACCCGTACGGCGCGGGCATCGCGGCGGTCCTCGCGAACGTGAACGACCTCGCCGCCATGGGGGCCCGGCCACTCGCGATCGTCGACACGGTGACCGGCCCGCGCGACGTCGCCAAGGCCGTTCTCGAAGGCCTGAAGTGGGCCGCCGAGGTGTATGAGGTGCCGATCGTCGGCGGGCACCTCACCGAGACGGACGGCCCGCCCAGCCTGTCGGCGTTCGGGCTGGGCGCCGCGGACCTTGTGCTCTCGGCGATCCACGCCGAGCCGGGCCAGGCACTTGTCCTCGCCTGCTGCCTCGACGGGAGGATGCGGGAGGACTTCCTGTTCTTCCCGTCGTTCGAGGAACGTGGCGAACGTCTCGCGGGTGACGTCCGCACCCTGGCCGAGGTCGCGGAGCGGGGTGCCGCCGTGGCCGCCAAGGACGTGAGCATGGCCGGAATGATCGGCTCGCTGGCCATGCTCCTGGAGGCGCGCAAGCTCGGCGTCCAGGTCGATCTGGACGTGCTTCCGGTGCCCGCGGGGGTGCCGATCGGGGACTGGCTGTCCTGCTTCCCCTGCTTCGCGTTCCTGCTGACGACACCGGCCGAGAAGGTAGCGGAATGCCTTGAGGCGTTCACCTCCCGCGGCCTCACCGCTCAGCGGATCGGGACGCTGGACGACACCGGTGAGGTGCGCATCGGCGACGCCTCCGGATCGGTGGTCGTCTTCGATCTGACGCGGGAGTCGGTGACCCGGCTGGCTCGCTGAGGCGGCACGGGCCTGCCTGCCGTACGAGGTCGTCACGTGAGGTCGATGCTCATCTGCTGGTGCGGTACGCCCACGTACGGTACCGGCTCACCGACCCTCGACCAGCCGAGCCTGCGGAAGAAGGTCACGTTCGTGAGCTGCACAAAGGCGACCATGCGGTCGCCGCCCGCGGACGCCGCGGTCGTGACCGCGTACCTGACCAGCGGCCCGCCCAGCATCAGATGACGATGCCCGGGCAGGACCGCCAGCCGATCCCCCTTCCACAGCACCTGATCGCCGTCCGGCGAGGGCACGCGGTACAACCGGACGGTGCCGATCGGGACGCCGTTCGCGTATCCGACCACGTGGTGGGTCGTGGGATCGCGATCGAACCCGTCCTGGTCGGTCCGCTCGAACAGCCCCTGTTCTTCGACGAAGACCGCGTGCCGAATCCTCGCGTGCTGCGCCAGCTCGTCCGGTGTGACCACAGACCGGCAGAGGATCGCCGGCGCGCCGAGATCAGACGACGAGCGGGAGAGCCGTGCGCCCATCAGCCAGACCCTTCGTCGAACCCGAACCGAGACGTTCGAGCGCCGCCATCCCGGAGCAGGCCTGACAACGTGCGCAGCCGGCCTTGGTCCCGGCCGCGGTGAGCCCGCGCCGCAACATATGCGGGACGATCTGCCGGTAGATCCCCTCGACGTACGC
Organism: Sphaerisporangium sp. NPDC088356; assembly: GCF_040685555.1. Classification (NCBI taxonomy): domain Bacteria; kingdom Bacillati; phylum Actinomycetota; class Actinomycetes; order Streptosporangiales; family Streptosporangiaceae; genus Sphaerisporangium; species Sphaerisporangium sp. NPDC088356. Next base: position 13,057 of record NZ_JBFBIK010000097.1, on the reverse strand, counting down.
CGAGGACGGCGGAAGCACGTCCTCCATGAGGCTGCCGGGCACCGGGCGCAGCGGGACGATGAACGGGTAGACCCCGATGTCCACCGCGCGCTTGCACATCTCGACCGTGATCTCGGCGTCCTCGCCCATGCCCAGGATCACGTACGTGGACACCTGGCCCGCGCCGAAGACCTCGACGGCACGTTCCCAGGCGGTGAAGTACGCCTCGATGCCCCATCGCGCCTTGCCCGGCGCGATCTCCGCGAGCACCTTGGAATCGAAGGTCTCCACGTGGATGCCGACGGAGTCGACGCCCATGTCCCGGACGCGGTTGATCACGTCGAGGTCGGAGGGCGGCTCGAACTGGACCTGCACCGGCAGTCCGGACGCCTCCTTCACCGCCTTGGCGCACTTGCCCACGTAGAGCGCGCCGCGGTCGGGGGTGGCGGTGCTGCCTGTCGTCAGCGTCGCGTCGACGGCGCCGTCGAGATCCCGCGCCGCCACCGACACCTCCGCCAGCATCTCAGGCGTCTTCTTCGCGATGGTGCGGCCGGCGTCGAGGGAGACCCCGATGCCGCAGAACTTGCACTGGTCGGAGTTCCCCCAGTAGGCGCAGGTCTGCAAGACCGTGCTCGCCAGGGAGTCGAGGTGCATCAGGGCGATCTTCCAGTAGGGGACGCCGTCCGCGGTCTCCATGTCGTAGTACTTGGGCCGTGACGCGAGCGACGCGTCAGCCAGCCGGACCGAGCCCTCGTAGACGCCGAAGCCGTCGTCCTCCCGCCGCAGTGCGTACGGCGAGTCCTTCACGTAGCCGGCCGCGGTCGGGACGGTGACGGGTGCTCCGTTGATCCACAGCATCCCCGCGTCGGCGGGGCCGGCGCCACCCTCGCGCGCCCCGATCGACCCGTCGGTGCGCAGCCCCAGACTCTGGAGTTTGACGATCAGCTCGGCGGTCTCCGTCGCGTCGGCTACTCGATCGTTCGCCTCGGTCATGTCATAGCTCCTTGCCGGGTCGCCCGCACATCGGGCCTGCCCCGTACTCCCTGAGATCTTCCATCTACTATAGGAAACTTATCTGTACTTCTATAGGAAAGACCAGGGAGTGGCAAACACAGCCCGCACGGTCAGCCACCGGCGTCCAGTGATCGCCGGAGCCGTTCGGCCAACGCCTCCCGCTCCTCGGCCGAGCGCGCCTCGTGGACGACCTGACCAGCGCCGCCCGCCGTCAGCCGTCCGCTATCGAGGTCGACGAACCCCTGCTCGACAACGTGAACACAGCCCGTGAACGCGTCATCCGGCCGCGTCGTCACCAGCAGCGCGCGTCCGGTGCGGGCATCGGCATCGAGCCGACGGTAGGGAACGAAGGGATCCCCGGGGCGATAGCCGGACTCCTCCAGCACCACCCACCCCGTGTCCGGCGGCGCAGCCGCGAGAGCGGCCACCCGATCCTCGCACTTGACCTCTTCCAGAACCTCCCGATAGCGGATCATGAATGCGGCTCCGGCGATCGACTCGATGTCCAGGCCCTCGACGATCAGGGATTCACTGGAGTCGGCGACCCGGCGGACCATGTCGCGGTGCACGCCCCATGCATCGAGCAGGGGTTGGATGCCCCGCTCGCGGCGACGGAGCTCCTGCGCGACCGCGCCGACGAGCCGTGTGGTCCTGAGGTAGATGTCCGGCTGATGCGGACCGGCAGAGAACGCCCGCTCTGAGATCGCCGCCCACAGGCGGGAGAGCTCTTCGGCTGCCTCCCGAGGACCCGCAGCAGGTGTCGGATCAGGCTCAGTCATTGACCAACTCCTTCCGAACAGTTCACTATCGTAAACGTCTCATCTATTATCGGACATTGAGGTGGGGACAGCTCGTGAACCATGTCGCTGTGGTGGCACTCGGCGGGAACGCCCTGACCCAAGCGGATCAAGAGGGCACTTCCGAGCAGATCGAGAGCAACGCCATCCAGATGGCAACAGGGATTGCGGACCTGTACAGAGCAGGATGGAGGGTGGTCGTCGTTCATGGTAACGGCCCTCAGGTCGGCAACCTGTCGATCCAACAGGAGGGGGGAGGCGATCTCGTGCCACCCCAGCCGTTGCACATCCTCAACGCGATGTCGGAGGGGCAACTGGGCAGCGTCCTCGTGCGCGCGATCGACTCGATCCTCGGCCCCGGTACGGCCGTCGCCGTCATCTCGCACATGACGGTGGACCGCGGGGACCCGGCGTTCCAGACGCCGGTCAAACCCATCGGCCCCTTCTTCACGGAGGCACAGGCACTCGCCCTGTCCGGGCAGCGCGGATGGGACATGAGAGAGGACGCGGGGCGGGGGTACCGGCGGGTGGTCGCGTCTCCACTCCCCATCGAGATGCTGGAGTCGTCCGCTGTCGAGACCCTGCTCTCTGCGGGCAAGATCGTGCTGGCGGCCGGGGGCGGCGGCGTGGCCGTGTCGCGCGAGGGCGGGCGCTACCAGGGCGTCGACGCCGTGATCGACAAGGACTCGGCGGCCGCCCGCCTCGCCCGGTCCGTCGGGGCGGGAGCGATGATCATGGTGACGGGGGTGGACGCGGTCTCCATCGACTTCGGCACCCCACGGGCCCGCGTCGTCCACGAGATGCCCCTCGCCATCGCACAGAAGTATCTGGCGGAAGGCCAGTTCCCCCCAGGCAGCATGGGACCGAAGATGCAGGCGGCGATCGAGTTCGTCCGTGACAGCGGTGGGACGGCGGTCATCACATCCGCCGGGCACATGCTCGGCGCGCTCGACCCGGCTGCCAGCGTCGGTACCCGTATCATCCCGGAACCAGTCGAGAGCATCGTATGAGTACAACGAACCACATCGCCCGAGTCCGCATCGTCCGCGACACGTACTGTGACTCGCTGCGGTTGCTTGTCGCCACCTCGGTGATGTCCGAACAGGAGGACGTCTCCTGGGCCGGCGCGGTCATGGCCACCCCCTCGGGGCTGGAGAACCTCGCCGCCGAGGGGTTCGGCGAGGAGGTCATCGGCACCGCAGGGTCGAACGATCTCGTTCTCGCCGTACGCGCGAGCGACGAGGCCGCGGCGCAGGCCGCTCTCGGCTCCGGCACGGAGGCCGTGTACGCGCAGGCCCCGGCCGAGTCGGAGGGTGACGCCGTCGCGCCGCCACGGACCCTTCGACGGGCCGTGGAGCAGATGCCGGACGCCACCGTGGCGATCGTCTCCGTCCCCGGGGAATACGCTGCGCTGGAGGCCCACCAAGCGCTTTCCGAAGGACTGCACGTACTGCTGTTCAGCGACAACGTCTCCATCGAGGAGGAGGCGGAGCTCAAGAAACGCGGCAACGAGCTCGGCCTGCTGGTGATGGGGCCCGGCGCCGGCACCTCGGTGATCTCGGGCACCGGGCTGGGGTTCGCGAACTCGGTACGCAGGGGGCCGGTCGGCGTCGTCGCCGCCGCCGGCACCGGCGCGCAGGAGGTCTCGGCACTGCTGGATCGCTGGGGCGTCGGCGTTTCGCACGTGATCGGCGTCGGCGGCCGTGACCTGTCCGAGCACATCGGAGGACGGATGGCCAAGGCGGCCGTGCGCATGCTCGACAAGGACCCGGAGACCAAGGCCATCCTCCTGGTCTCCAAGCCGCCGAGCCAGACAGTCGCCCGCGAAGTGCTGGGCCAGTGCACGTCCACCCCGGCGGTGGCCACCTTCCTCGGCCTCGGAGACATGGAGACGCCCTCCGGCGTGCGGCTGGCCCGCACGCTGGAGGACGGTGCGCTCGCCGCCGCCCGGCTGGTCGGCGCCACACCGACGGCGACGTCGGAGGGTGTACGCAGGCAGGTGGAGGACGCGATCGCCGCGCTGGGCGAGGAGCGGCACACCGTCCGGGGGTACTACTCCGGCGGGACGCTCTGCTACGAGGCGCAACTGATCATCGGAGAGCTGCTCGGAGACGTCTACTCGAACGAGCCGCTCCTGCACGATCACACGCTCCCGGCTCCTCCCGGCACGCACGTGCTGCTGGATCTCGGCGCGGAGGAGTACACCGTCGGCCGGCCCCATCCGATGATCGACCCCACCGCCCGCCTGGAGATCATGCGGCGCGAAGCCCGCGATCCGGAGGTCGCGGTGGTGCTGCTCGATGTCGTGCTCGGTTACGGCTCGCACGAGGACCCGGCCGGGCAGCTCGCACCCGTGTTGGCGGAGATCAGCGCGGACGGCGGCCCCCGCGTCGTCGCCTACGTCCTCGGAGCCGACACGGATCCGCAGGGTTACGCCAGGCAACGCGCTGCGCTCGAGCAGGCCGGCTGCCTGGTGACCGAGACCGCGGCACGTGCCGCGTACGCGGCGGCGGCCATCGCGAGCCGCCGGCCCGAACTGGCGGAGGCGCACTGATGACCGGGTACCCGATCTTGCCGCCCGTCGCGCTGGTCACCTACAGCACGAAACCGCGGGGCGGAGTCGCGCACACGCTGGCGCTGGGCGAGGCGCTGAACGCCCTCGGACAGGACGTCGTGATCGTCGGCCTGGGGGACCCGGCGAAGGGCTTCTTCCGGCCGGTCGCCGCCCCGACCTATGTCGTCCCCGCTCCCACCATCTCCGGAGGACTGGAGGAGAAAGTGGCGGCGAACATCGATGCGCTCGAGGCAGCCCTGGCGGGCGTCGCTGCCAGGTACCCCATCCTGCACACCCAGGACTGCATTTCCGCACGGGCGGCGGCGCGCGTGCGGGACGCGGGGGTCCCCAGCAGCGTCGTGCGGACCGTCCATCACGTCGACGACTTCGACAGCCCGTCCCTGATGGACTGCCAGACCCGGGCCATACTCGAACCCGACCGGATCCTGGTGGTGACCAGGACCTGGGAACGGATCCTGCGCGACGAGTACGGCGTCAGTGCGGCCGTCGTCCCCAACGGGGTCGACCTGCTCCGATACCGCGAGGCCGCACCGGAGTTGGTGGCGCGGTTGCGCGCACGAGTCGGTGCGGGCGACCGCCCGATGCTGCTGGCCGTCGGCGGGATCGAGCCGCGCAAGGGCACCGACACGCTCGTGGCCGCCCTGTCTAAGCTGATCAGGAACCGCACCCCGGCGCCGGTGCTGGCGGTGGTCGGCGGCCACTCCTTCCAGGACCACCGGGCCTACCGGGACCGGGTCCTGGCGAGTCTCGACTCTCTCGACCTCACCCTCGGCAAGGACATCGTCGAGCTCGGGACCGTCCCCGAGGAGGAGATGGCGGCCTGGTACGCGGCGGCCGACGTGCTGGCTTTCCCCTCGGTGAAGGAGGGGTTCGGGCTGGCCGCGCTGGAGGCGATGGCGGCCGGCGTTCCCGTGGTGACCAGCGACCTGCCGGTGTTCCGCGAGTGGCTGGTTCCCGGCCGCGACGCCTTGCTGGTCCCCATCGGCGACGCGGACGCGCTGGCGGGCGCACTCGCCGACGCGTTGGACGACCAGGACCTGCGCGACCGGCTGCGTGCCGCCGGGCTACGCCTGGCGGACGACTACACCTGGACGGCCAGCGCACGGCGGCATCTCGAGCTGTACGCGGAGGTTCCCCTGGCCGCACGCTGACTTCAATCTACGGGTGATCCCATTGCCACCTGCGGAGGTCGAACATCTGCGACGCCTGCTTCCTCCGGGCGTGCGCCTCGTCGCGCTCGATCCCGCCCAGGTCGACGTCGCTGCTCCCCATTCGGCCCCGCTCGGCGTCCGAATGCACCCGGCCGAGCTGGCCCTGGTGCCGCGCGGCGACCTGTCGCGGGAGCGGCAGTTCATCGCCGGACGGTTGTGCGCCCGCGCGGCGCTTCGCGAGATCGGCGCGCGGGACGGGCCGCTGCCGATCCGCCCCGACGGCTCGCCGGACTGGCCGGCGGACGTGCGCGGCAGCATCAGCCACAAACCGCGGCTGTGCGTCGCCGCCGTCAGTCGCGCCGCGGCCGTCGGCGGCCTGGGCATCGACCTCGAACCGGCGCAGGAGTTGCCGCTCGCCGTCTGGCGAGGCGTGCTGACCGACGCGGAGCGGGCACGGATCACGGCCGGTCGGGTGCACCACGGAAGGCTCGAACCGCGCCTGATCTTCAGCGCCAAGGAGTCCTACTACAAGTGGTACCGGTCCGTGGGCGGGCTACACGACATCGGCTTTCACGATGTCGAGGTGGACTTCCGGGGAAGCGAGATCCGCTACCACCCACGCGAGCCGCTGCCCACCACCTTTGGACGCTGCGTCGTAGGCGGCAAATGGCTGATCACCATCACCTGGAGCAACCCGCTGAACGAGAGCTGATTTTGGACCCCACGCCGAATGACGCACCGACTTGAACCCCCATGGAAGAGATCAACGGTGTGCCCACGTGGGCACACCGGACCGGCAGGAGTGGGCAGAACGCGGCAGAACCCGGCTCAACCCGATAGGCGCGACCAGCACGAACAGCAAACCCGCAGGTGAGAACCCTGTTACTGGTCCGGTTCGATTCCCGTCACCCGCTCCACACGCGAAGGCCCAGCCTCACACTTATGCGTGGGCTGTCATCTCCCACGGATAGAGATCACCCGGTCCGGAGCCAGTGGGCCAGTTGGGTGTTGAAGTCCTGCGGGCAGGCAAAATCGCGGCCGGGCAGAAACGAGGTCTCCAGGTAGCCGTTGGCCCGCTCAACCAGCCCCTCGGCCTCGGGACCGCCCGGTTTGCATTGCAGGATGCGCACTCCCAGTGCTCCGCGAAAAGCGTTGGCGTCCGCGGTGAGCTGCGGTTTGCCGCCTCGCCACTGGCCGATCGCGGACTCGTTGTCCCACACCAGCGTCTTGGGCACCGCGCCCAGCTCCGACAACAAAGTCCAGTGTCCGGCGAACAGGTCCCCTGCCGTGCGCGAGGGCAGCATCCGGGCCGTCATCCACCGTGAGTAGCCGCTGACCATGACCAGCACCGGCGGGCCGGCCAGATGCCCAGCCCCCACTGGCACCTTCACCGCAGGGAACCACAGATCGCATTGGGCCAGCTCACCAGCTTGATAAGTGGTCCGCGACGCTGGATCGACGGGCTTGAACCGCGGTCGCAGCACGCGGATCCGGTCTTTGAGGACCGTGAGCGAGCGCTCCCAGCCGATCCGTTCGGCGATCACCGTCGCGGGCATGGCCGGAAACTCCGCCAGCAGCGCCCGGATCTGCGGCTCGGCCGCATCCACGATCGATCCCTTGCTCGGACGCTCGTACTTCGGCGGTGTATCGGCCGCCAGCGCCAGTTTCACGGTGTTCCTCGAGATGCTCATATGCCGAGCGATCGCCTTGATCGGCATCCCTTCGGCTCGATGCAACCGGCGGATCTCCGCCCAGTCCTCCACCTTGATCACCCTCCAGAGTGACTACAAGGGGGTCACTATTCGGCCGCCGCCAGGGGGTCACCGTTCGCGCGTCGTCAACACCTCAGGCCTGCAATATCAGTAGCCTATTCCCAAGCTGCCAGCGCGGGTTAGATTCCCGTCATCCGCTCCACTTCCCTGGGCGTTGGTAGATCCGCCCATCTGAACCAGGAACAGCCTCAGGGAGCAGCGAGGCTTGAAGGTGCTTTTCAGGTATCGCGAACGAGACCACCCGTCCTGAGAAGTCGTGCTTCGGACCAACGCGGCCGGGCGGGCACGCAATCATCACCGGTCGGGTAGGGGCCAGCCGAAGCGAGGCCTCGACTGCAGGGCGAAAGTCTGTGTCAGTCGACATGAGCAGTGACATATCACCGTAAGCGGATGCCGCATCCATGGTCATGGCCACTGCCAGCGCCACATCGGTCAGCTTCTCCTCGTACGTATGGAACGTCTGCGTAGGATCACACGCGCAGGTCCATCGGGAGCCGCAGTCCCTACACCGCGCGGTCTTCTTCTTGAAGTGGCCGCGGACGATCTCCAGCTCGGGACAGTGCGCAGCCAGGGCGGCAAGGTAGGTCTCCTGCCTCAGGGCCGCGTCAGGTTCGCCCTTGACGATCGCCGTGAAGTACCTGACCTTGAGCACTTCGTCATGCTGGCGGATCTGCCGTACCAACTCGACGAGGTCGAGCCACAAGTACGCACGGCCGTACTTGCTCTTCAGCCCGTGGTACAGGTTGAAGCCGTCGACGTACGCGACCACATCCACCAGCAGACACCTCCACCATTGGTCAGCCTCGCCGATGGTAGCTACCATGGAGGTACACGAAGTTGGTTACGGCCAACTGGGCGGCCCCGCAAGGGGCCGCATTTTTTTCGGCCGCGACAGCCACGTGCCCGTTCCGTGCCCGTTCCGTGCCCGTCAGAAGGGTGATCAAGGGGGACTCACGGGAAGCACGGATACTCGGAGCACTCCGCCGCAGGTCAACGTTTCGCCAGGTCAGCACCCAAGCCGCGTCAGGGGACGATTCCCAACCCGGGCCTTGATTGTTTCTGGGGCCTAATCGATCTTCCGTGCAATTAACGTGCAATTGGCCCACGGGCACGAGCACGCCCGCCGGCCCGTCATCGTCCTCCTCACCCTCTCCGGTGATGTGCTTGTCGATCGCATCGGTGATCGACTTGTCGGCCCCACGTACGGCGTGCTGATAGATCATCGCTGCCCTGACGTTGTCGTGCCCCATGCGGGCCATAAGGTCTTTGAGTCCCGCACCGGACTCTGCGGCGAGCATGTTGCCCGTGTGTCGAAGGTCGTGGAAGTGCATGCCTGGATGCCCCTCTCCTTGACCACATCCACCGACCGCGTACGGGTGTTGAACCCACTACGACGGAGCGGACCACCCTTGACGCCGGGGAACACCAGGGCATCGGGTTCGTCCTTGACGTAGGTGTTCAGGTGCTCCCGCAGGACCATCACGATTGCCTTGGGGATGCCGACGATACGACGACCGGCCTTGGACTTGGGAGGACCGAGCACCAGTCCCCGGTCGACCGTTCGATGAAGGCCGCCCGGACCCGGACCGTCCCCGTCGAGGTCGACATCCGTACGACGGAGCGCACTCACCTCCCCCCATCGCAGGCTCGCGAACGCGGCGAGGAGAACCAGGGCGCTGAAGCGTCGATCATGGACGCACTCGGCCCGGCCCCCGACGCCCATGGTCCACAGCGTTCCCTCGGCCGCGTTCGGTCACCGAACAGTCGACAGACCGTCCCAGGTTTCGGTTCCGGTTGCAGTTCAGGGTGATTCAGAGCCGTTCAGGCTAGACTGCGCATGCGCGCTGACCTGCATTGAACGTCCTGCAACCATGATCGTCGGAGCTTTAATCCGTAGGTTCAGGGTTCGAGTGCCCGGCGACCCACCCTTAATGAGCGGGGCACACTCCCCGATTCCATGATCCGACGCCCGCCCGAGGTTCCAGTCGTCAGCAGCGGGTTGCAGCCGCCGGCCTTGCGATCCCCCCACAGCCCCTGGCCATCCGAGTTGCCGCATAGCTCACCGGCCTCGATGTGACCTGGGTGTAACTTCGCGCCTCAGCCCGGCTCACGAAAGGTGTTTGGTGATCCCCCCATCATGAGAACATCGATTTTGGGGCCAGCACCACATGTGAGGGAGCGAACATGGTTCTGGGCGGCATGGTTATGCTCTACGGCCCCCCGCTGTTCTTGGCCGTCGGGGCGCTTCTGATCAGTTCGTCCCACGCCTTGCCCAAGATCGTTTACCTGGCCGTGTTCCTAGGGTTATCAATCTCGCTAACGACTCTGATCGCCGTCTCATGGCCTGACGCGGTTGGCCCATGGGCCTTCATATTCGGTCCTGCCGTTGTGATTGCAGCGATACGCCTAGTAGTGGCACTCGTCATCGATCTGCCTTCCGGAAATTCTGTCGGCGAGTGAGCATCGCACTCTCTGCCTGTTGGTGTTTGTTGAAGAAGATGACCAACGATTCGGCCAGGTGCGGGTATGCGGGGCTTACATCAGCCGGTACATCAACCTGGGCTCACGCCGCCCCGCACACACACACGTGAGTGGTCGCGTGGAGTCCAGGTCAGGCCGCAACGCCGAGGCGAACCATCATGGTGCCTACTCCTGAAAGCGCGGGGTCAGCGGCTTGATCGTCGTGCGATCAGCGTGCGATCAGCGTGCGATCAGCGTGCGATCAGACAAGGTGAAGAGGAGGCAACCACGGCCACTCAGGACCAGCCTGCCGCCCTGGTCAGCGGCCCTACGTGGCCGGATCCCTACAATTCCCAAGCTGACAGCGCGGGTTCGATTCCCGTCATCCGCTTCGTCCCTCAACCGGCCCACCGGGAAATCTGATTACTGTCGTGCCTGCTGCTGATGCCTTGGGGTACGTCAACCACTACCTCACCACAGGCTCCCCGTGCCAAGCGACCACATGCCAAGCGACCACATGCCAGAAATCACCCAGGGCCGCGGTCAGGCGTCGAGGCATACGATGATCACGCTGCAGCGCCGAGGATGGGGAGCCGCCATGGGTCACGTGCTGGTTACCGGAGCCACCGGCGGGATCGGGGGGGCGCTGGTCGGCGCGCTGGTAGAGGCCGGGCATCGGGTGACCGCCGTGGGGCGCGACGTCGGGCGGCTGAACGTGCCGGGGATCGAGGTGGATCTAACCGAGCCCGGAACGCTGGCCGCCTCGGTGGGAGCGCTGGAGGATGCGAGGGAGTTGGGGGATGTACAGGCGCTGGTGCATTGCGCCGGTATCTCGCCCGTTGCCGCCGTCGCCGACGCCGACCCCGAAACGTGGCGGCGGACGCTCGCGGTAAACGTGTCCTCCGCCGCCGAACTGGCCCGGCTGACGTTACCCGCGTTACGGCGCTCCCACGGTCACGTCATCTTCGTCAACGCCGCGCCTGGAATGACCGGGGTCGCGCGCTGGTCGGTCTTCATCGCCAGCAAGGCAGCGCTGCGCGAGCTGGCCGATTCACTGCGCGAGGAAGAGGCAGCGCACGGAGTACGCGTTACCACGATTTATCCCGGCCCCACTGCGACCGACCTGCTGGGCGAGGTCAGGAGCACCTTTGGTCGCCCGTACGATCCTGAACTGTGCATCCGACCGGAGACGCTCGCCGCAATGATCGTCTGGGTGCTGAGCGCACCCCCTGACGCCTACGCCTGCGAATTGTCCGTACTGCCATCGCCCTGACCGCTCAGTCGCCGAAGAGTCGATCGCCGTCACCCGCTCACGTGGCAAAGGGCCAGGTCACCGGGTATCCGAGGGCCTATCCTTCGGTCCTCATCGGTTTCTCCGATTTTCACGCCGCCGCCGAGTCCGGCCGTTCCAGTCTCCCCTGATGTCACACAGGTGTTCGGCAACGGCGACCAGCAGGACCGCAAGCGCGCCCCGGAGGCAGGGCGCGCGCTATCGCGTATCGAGAGGAGACGTCAGGAGATGGTGAGCGTGCCGTTCGCGTTACGGGCGCACCTGACGATCGTGCGGGGCGTGGCGGTGAGGGCGCCGGTCAGGCACTGGCCGAGGACGGCGTGGCCCGCGGCGTTGGGGTGCCACGACTCCTGGCAGGTCTGGAAGTAGGTGACGCAGGTGTTGGCCAGCCGCTGGATGCCGATCTTGTCCCAGCCGGACAGGCTGGTGACGGGCGTGCCGGACGGCCCGTCCTGCACCCGGAGCGGCGTGGCGAGCACGCCCGTCGGGCTGCCAGGGTTCTCGCAGAGCCGGGCCCCGTCGAAGGCGTTCTGGACGTCCAGCACGCGCAGGTCGGCCGTCGGACGCTCGGCCGCCAGCGTGGTGTAGGCGTTCTTCACCAGGGAGCCGAGGTTCTGGGAGAACACGTGTCCGGGGGCGAGGCTCGCGCGGTGGATCGGGCAGCCGGCGGCGTACCGCTCGGCGCCGAGGGCGCGGAACTTGTCGCGGGTGTCAGTGCGGTCGTCCTCGTCCCAGTACTGCGGGGCGACGTCGAGCGGCAGCGGGTTGGTGTAGGTCTGCAGGACTACACGGTGGACACCGTCGGCGTCGACTTGGGCAAGTGTGTCGAGGATCTGGCGCAGGGCGGCGGTGGTCTCGGTGGTGGCGGCGGCGACCTCGGCGTCGGAGGCCAGGTCCGAGACGGTGCAGGGCTTCTGCGGCACCTCGCCGTTCAGGTAGGCCCAGAACTCCCACCAGCCCGTCCAGGCGTCGGCGATGAAGCGGTTGGCACACAGCGTGGCCACGTCGCCGAAGGTGAACTGGGCGTTGTTGGAGCCGAGGCCGATGAGGACGACGTCGATGTCGTGGGTCTGGGCGACGGCACGTAGCTGGTCGAGTTGCGAGGCAACGGAGCGGCCATTGGCGCGGGCGCTGGAGGGGTTGGCGATGTCGGCGGGCTGGCCGCCGGAGCAGGCGAGGTTGAAGCGGTCCTGAATGCCGGAGAGTGAAGCCTTGAACAACGAGGCGTTCGCCGACCGGTGGCAGAAGTAGGCGTTGCTGTTGGCCGCCGACCAGCCGGGGAAGGCCTGTGCCGTCCCGGAGGCGTCGACGACGGGCTGGTAGTCCCCTGCACCCTCCCCGCTGACGAAGCTGTCGCCGAGCGCGACGGCGGCGGTGGGCAGGGCCGCCTGCACCGCTCCGCCCTGGACGACTTGGATGCCGACCGCGCCCACCATGAGCGCGGCCATCGCGGCGGCACGCCAGAGAACCCTCACAACTCCCTCATTTCCTACTAAACAAGCATGAAATAATGGATATTAGGATCACAACATGCCGTACCGATGGCGTCAAGATCTCCATGAGATGATCCAGCCGCTTCACCCAAGAGATCGCCTATCCCTCTGATCGTCAAGCATGCGTTTGCTTGATCAGCCTCGTCTCCTGGCGGGTGCCCCTACTGACTCCCGCACTCTGGAACAGGCGGTGCCGAGGTCAGCCATCAGCGACACCTCCCCATCTGTACGGAGGCTCCTGCCGAGCCAGGACTGCGGAGCGTCTACATCGCAGAAATCGTCGAAGAGGACGTGCACGACATAGTCGAGATTCCCGACCTCGCCGGGGTTCAGCCCCACCTCACGTTGCCAGGACGGACTCGCAAGTGCGACAACTGCCGGGACGACATGAAGGCGGTACCGGGGAAAGTCGATGCCATGATCGACCACTCTTCGGCCTCTTTCCTTCAGATCGTCGCCATACGCTGGCAGCGAAGCGGCACAGCGGGCGTTCCGCCTGCTCGGCCTGCTGGACGTGCCGTCGTT
>NZ_JBFBIK010000096.1:0-29996 GCF_040685555.1 Sphaerisporangium sp. NPDC088356 | reverse complement strand
GGCGGTCAAGGCCGCCAAGGGCCGTACCAGCGACGACCTCGGCACCAAGTATCCGAAGATCTCCGAGCCGATGTGGGGCGCGGTGCAGGCGGCGCTGAGCGGGTCGAAGAGCGCGCAAGAGGCGATGACGGACGCGCAGGCGGCCGCGGCCACCGCCATCCAGTAGAAGCATGAGCCGAGTCGTACAAAAGCCGGCGCGTGCCCCCGGTGATCCCCTCGTCGAAATGAGAGGGAGTCACCGGGCGGAACGCGTGAGGTCAGGGCAGTGGGCGGCGTGGGCGTTCCTCGCCCCGATCGTGGTCTATCTGGCGGTCTTCTACGCCTACCCGCTGTTCCGCAACGTCGAGCTGAGCCTGCGCGACTACACCGTGCGCTCCTTCGTCCAAGGCGACGCCCCCTTCACCGGGTTCACCAACCACGCCAAGGTGCTCAGCGATCCGAGCTTCGGCCCGACGCTGTGGCACACAGTGGGGTTCACCCTGGTGTCACTGGCCTTCCAGTTCGCCATCGGGCTGGCGCTGGCGGTGTTCTTCGCCAAGCACTTCCACCTGTCGGCCACCTTGCGGGCGTTGTTCCTGGTCCCGTGGCTGCTACCGCTGATCGTGTCGGCCTCCACCTGGTCGTGGATGCTCAACAGCGACTCCGGCGTCGTCAACGCCGTGCTGAGGGCCATCGGACTCGGATCGGTGAACTGGCTGACATCCCCCGACTGGTCTCTGTGGTCGGTGACCATCGCCAACATCTGGATCGGCATCCCGTTCAACCTCGTGGTGCTGTACTCCGGCCTGCAAGCCGTCAACCCGGACATCTACGAGGCCGCCGCGCTGGACGGCGCGACCGGTCGGCAGCAGTTCTGGAAGGTCACCCTGCCCTTGCTGCGCCCGGTCTCGGCGGTCACGCTGCTGCTCGGCCTGGTGTACACGCTGAAGGTGTTCGACATCATCTGGATCATGACCAAGGGCGGGCCCAGCGGCTCCTCCACCACCTTCGCCACCTGGTCCTACCGCCTCGGGTTCGGCAACCTGGTGCCCTCGTTCGGACCTGGCGCGGCCGTGGGCAACCTACTGATCGTGACGGCTCTCGCCTTCGGCCTGGTCTACATCCGCGCACAACGAAGGCGGGACCTCACGTGAGGTACTGGAAGACCGGTGTCGGCCTCTTGCTCACCGCGGTGATGCTGTTCCCCGTCTACTGGATGATCAACGTGTCCTTCACCCGGGAACAGGACATGCGCAAGAGCCCGCCCAGTTGGTTGCCCATCGACGGCACCCTGGACGGCTACCGCGCGGTGCTGGACCAGCAACTCCCTTACCTCGGCATCAGCCTGGTGGTCGGGCTGGGCGCGGTCGCCTTGACCCTGCTCGTGGCGGCCCCGGCGGGCTACTCGCTGGCCAAGCTGCGACCCCGCGGCGGTGGGGCGCTGAGCTTCGTGCTGCTGGTCGCCCAGATGATCCCCGGCATCATCATGGCGATGGGCTTCTACGCCATCTTCCTCAACACCGGCATGCTCAACACCGTGTCCGGGCTGATCGTGGCCGACTCCACCCTCGCGGTGCCGTTCGCGGCACTCATCCTCACCGCGTTCATGTCCGGCATTCCCGAAGAGCTCCTGCAGGCCGCCCGCGTCGACGGGGCCGGGGTGGTGCGCACCTTCTGGTCCATCGTGCTGCCCGTCAGCCGCAACTCCCTCATCACGGTGTCGCTGTTCACCTTCCTGTGGGCGTGGTCGGACTTCATCTTCGCCAGCACCCTGGACCAGGGCGGCGACCACCAGCCCATCACGCTCGGCATCTACCACTACATCGGCAACAACAACCAGGAATGGAACGCCATCATGGCCACCGCCGTGATCGCCTCCATCCCCGCGACGCTGCTGCTCGTCATCGCCCAGCGTTACGTCGCCGCCGGTGTCACCGCCGGCGCCGTCAAGGACTGACCTTCGGAGAAGGGATTCTCATTTCATGACCGCCGCCTCGGGCCCGGTGTTCTCCCTGCGGGAAATCCCGTTCAGCTTCAGCGGATCCTGGTTCGCCTTCTCCCCGGTGGTGGCCGAGAAGGTCTACGCCGAGGACGTGCACCTGGTCTCGCACCAGACCGGCATGCACCCGATCCTGCGGCTGATCCCCACAGTCGAGACCGCCGTCACCGCCACCCCGCACCAGCTCACCTGGAGCAGCGGCGACGGCCGGATCGACCTGGCCTACGAGACCACCGACACCGTCCGGGTGCGCGGCCGCGGCCTCGGGCTCCGCCTGCTGGCCGCCGACCCAGTCCTGACCCCGTTCAGCGGCCCGTACTTCTACCAGGACCCCACAGACGGGTCCTACGTCTTCACCGTCTACCAGACCGGGCGCCGCTACCGCGTCACCTTGCTGAACGGACGGGCCGAGCCCATCGGCGACCAGGCGCTCGGCACGGCCGAGCGCGGCGTCCTCCTTCCCCGGGACGAGCCCTGGGAGATCGCCGTGGAGGAGTACGAGACCGCCCGTGCCCCTTTCGCCAGTGACACCACCTTCGAGCAGGTGACCAAGGCGGCGCGCGCCGAGTTCGACGCCTTCACCGGGGCGGTCGCGCCCTGGCGCGGCGACCGGACGCCCGCCGCCGAGCTGGCCGCCTACGTGTTGTGGTCGGCCGCCGTGCGCCCCGCCGGGTTCGTCACCCGCCCCGCGGTGCTGATGTCCAAGCACTGGATGGACAAGGTCTGGAGCTGGGACCACTGCTTCAACGCCATCGCCCTGGCCGACGGACTGCCCGATCTGGCGTGGGACCAGTTCCGGCTGCCCTTCGACCACCAGGACGCCGCCGGCGCGCTTCCCGACTCCATCACCCACTCAGAGATCCTCTACAACTTCGTGAAACCACCCATCCACGGCTGGGCCCTGCGGCGGCTGCGCCCGCCCTCCGGCCTCGAGCCGTCCGAGACCTACCGGCTACTGGAACGCTGGACCCGCTTCTGGCTGGACGCCCGGCGCGCCCCCGGCCGGGAGCTGCCGCATTACCAGCACGGCAACGACAGCGGCTGGGACAACGCCACCACCTTCGACCGCGAACGCGTCGTCGAGAGCGCCGACCTGGCAGCCTTCCTCGTTCTCCAGATGCGCGAACTCGCCCGTCTGGCCGCCGGACTCGGCGCACCGGAGGCGGCCGAGCACTGGTCCCGCGCCGCGGACCGGATGCGCGAGGCACTGCTCACCGATTTGTGGGACGGCTCGAAGTTCGTCGCCCGCAGTGCGCACTCCGAAAAGACCTGGTCCAGCTCCAGCCTGCTCGACCTCATGCCGATCGCCCTGGGAGAAGAGCTGCCTGAACCGGTACGGAACGCACTCGCCGCACAGATCGAGAGACACCTGACCGCGTTCGGCCCGGCGACCGAGCTGCCCACATCACCGCACTACCGAGACGACGGCTACTGGCGCGGACCCATCTGGGCGCCTTCGACCGTCCTCATCGAGGACGGCCTGCGGCGTACCGGCCACATCGAATTGGCCGATGAGATCAGCGCACGGTTCCGGACATTGTGCGAAAAGTCCGGCTTCGCGGAGAATTTCGACGCACGCACCGGTGAAGGTCTCCGCGACCGTGCCTACACCTGGACGGCCAGCGCCTACCTCATCCTCGCCGGCGATCACGAACGGCGGCGGCTTTGACACGACGTATCACCGGGGCCTAGCCTGTTTTGTCGAATCGGTTCGAGTAACGTGGCGATGAAAAGCGCGATCGGCCGACAGCACGGGGGAACAGGTGAACATCGGGGAGATCGCCAGGCGGGCGGGCGTGTCGCGAAGCACCGTCTCGTACGCCCTCAGTGGCAAGCGTGCGGTGTCCGAGACGACCCGCCGCCGCATTCTCCAGGTCGTCGACGAGGCAGGTTACCGTCCCAATGCCAGCGCCCGTGCGTTGGCCGAGGGGCGCACCCGTACGATCGGCCTGGTCATCCCCCCTGCGGGGCGGCGGCTGACCCCCGTGCAGCTCGGCCTCGTCGCCGGCATCGTGGCCGCGGCCGACCGCCAGGAGCTGGACGTGCTGCTCTCGCCCAGCGGTGGCGAACACGATCGCTCCTTCGAGCGGATGGTCAGCGGCCGCCGCGTCGACGGTGTGATCCTCACGGAGATCCGGCTCCGTGACGCGCGCGCCGTCAGACTGCGCCGATCCAATATCCCCTTCGTGTCGATCGGTCATACCGCCGACGCCGACGCGGGCTGCTGGGTGGACCTCGACTACGAACGGCTCATCGCGGGCTGCGTGCACTACCTGGCCGATCTGGGTCACCGCGCGATCGCCCTCGTCAACCGGCCGCAGGAGTTTCTGGACTCCGGCTACGGCCCCGCCTGCCGAGGGCTGGCCGGCTTCTCCGCCGCCACGGCCGCACGATCACTCGACGCGACGGCGGTCTGCTGCGCCGACGAGACGATGGCCGGAGAGAGCTGCGTCGGGGACCTCCTCGCCGCACGGCCGGAGATCACCGGCATCGTCACCCTCAACGAGGTGGCCCTGCCCGGCATGGAACGCGCCCTGCGCCGCCTGGGCCAGGCGGTGCCCGAGCGTTTCTCCGTCACCGGCGTGGTCGGCCGGCACTGGGCCGAGGAGTTCCACCCACCGCTCACCGCCGCCGACGTCCCCATCTCGGAGATGGCCGACCGCGCCGTCGAACTTCTCGCCGAGCGGATCGCCGCGCCCGCCGCACCGGACCGCCACGTCCTGCTCACACCGCCGATCTCCCTGCGCGCCAGCACCGCCCCGCCACCCTGACCCTCGCGTCGCGGGGTCCCGCGCTCGCCCGGCGTCAGGTGTGGCGAGGGCGAGGCGGGACGCGAGGTGGTGAGGACTACAGCCAGGGGACCAATGTCATGAGCGCTCGCGGTGGCACCAGCCGACGAAGCAGGAAGCCACCGAGGTGCCGCATGAACCCGCGCGGCACGGGCGAGAATCTCCGGCATTCGTGCCGGGGAGCGCGTCAATCGCGGATCAGGTGGACCATGACGCTGGCGTAGTCCCCGGGGGGCAGGTCCGGGAACAGACCGTGGGTCAGCAGGACGGCGCCGTGGTGGATCCGGCCGGTGGCCGGGTCCCGGTAGCGGGCCTGCGGGTCCAGGTCACGCAGCGGGATGCCCGGCTCTGCGTGGCCGAAGCGACGGGCTCGCCTGAAGGCGAGGAACGCGACCTCCCCGCCGTCGTGGGTGAGGTACTGCACGGCCGACAACTCGCCGTCCGGCGGCAGCAGGCGGTACTGCCGCCCGTGCTGGACGAGCGGGCGGATCCGCTTGTAGGCGGCGATCAGTTCGGCGGCCCGCGCCAGATCGGGCTCGCTCCAGTCGGTCAGGGTGCCGCCTATGCCGAGCACGCCGGCCATCGCGACATGGAAGCGGAAGCCGAGGGGGACCTCCCGGCCCGTGTAGGGATTGGGGGTGTCGGTGACCCAGGCGCCCATGACGCGTGCCGGGTAGAGCTGGGAGAAGCCGTGCTGGATCTCCAGCCGGTCGGGGGCGTCGGTGTTGTCGGAGGTCCACACCTGATCCGTACGCCGCAGGATGCCGAGGTCGACCCGGCCGCCGCCGCTGCTGCACGACTCGACCCGCACATGGGGATGCCCGGCCCGCAGCCGGTCGAGTATGTCGTACAGGGCGTGGACGTGGCCGGTCCACAGCCGCTCGTCCGGCCCGGCCTCGGTGAAGGGGCGGTTCATGTCCCACTTCAGGAAGTCGATGTCGTTCTTGGCGAGCAGCTTGTCCAAGGTCTGGTACAGCTGGTCGGCGACCTCCGGCCTGCTGAGGTCGAGCACGAGTTGGTTGCGGTGCTCGGTCCGGGTGCGGTGCGGCCGATGGATCACCCAGTCGGGGTGGGCACGGTACAGGTCGCTGTCAGGGTTGACCATCTCCGGCTCCACCCATAGGCCGAACCGCATGCCCAGCTCGTGCACCCGGCCGATCAGCGGTGCGAGCCCGTCGGGAAAGCGGCGCGGGTTGGGATACCAGTCGCCGAGCCCGGCGGCGTCGTGGGTGCGGGCACCGAACCAGCCGTCGTCCACCACGAACAGCTCGACGCCGATGCGGGCGGCCGACTCGGCGAGCCCGATCTGTCCCTCCAGCGAGACGTCGAAGCCCGTGGCCTCCCAGGAGTTGTAGAGTACGGGTCGCGCTTCGCCGGGGTGCGGCAGGACGTGCCGCAGCTGGTGGTCATGCCACGCGCGGCTGGCGGCCCCGAAGCCGCCCTCGGTGTACAGGCCCGCGCACGTCGGCGTGACCAGATCCTCGCCGGTCCCGAGCTCCGAGGTCACCGGGTCGTGGCCCGCGCCGGCCGACAGCGTCACCCGCTCGGATGGTAGCCGCTGGGCGGTGAGCCGCCAGCTTCCGCTCCAGGCCAGTGCGCAGGAGTAGACGGCGCCGTGCTCCTCGCCCGCCGTGCCGTCGTCGATCATCGCCCAGGGATTGGCCTGGTGGCTGGTCACACCTCGGCGGCTGGTCAGCACGGTCTCGCCGTACGGTGGTTCCGACCGGTGCAGGCGGGTCTCGGCGCCCCACTGGCCGCGTACGGAACTCAGTCTGTAGCCGTTGAGCCGGGGTAGCACCCAGGTGGCGGAGTCGGCCCGTACGACGGTGACGGGCTCGCCCGCGTTGCGCACGACCAGGTGGCGTTCGATGACGTCGCTGTCGTCGTACAGGCGGTAGTGGCACTCGACGGTGAGCGGGTAGTGACGGTCGGCGTACGCCAGTACCAGCTCCCGGTCGGTACGGTGCTGCCCCGTGTGGAGGAGTTCCAGGTCGCGGGTGCCGTCGGAGAATCGCACCTGCAGGCCCGCGTACCCATAGAGCAGGCCGCCGGCCGCGGCCAGGTCCAGTGTGCCCTCGGCGGAGTCCTCAACGGGCCGGAACGGAGGTCGCGGCACCGGCAGCGAGGCCGCCTGCTCGGAGGTGAGGCGGGGCCCCCAGTGCAGCACCCGCGGTCTGTCGGCGTCGTCGAGATGCACGACATAGGAGGAGGACGGTCCAGAAAGCACCCATAGGCGGCGTTCGACATCGTGGTGGATCATCTCAGCCTTTCGATGACGTTCTCGCGCGTAAGCGCCTTGTGTGGCCGATCGAGCTTGGCCGCGAAGAAAGCCGAGTGTAGGCTCCGGCTGAATGCTGGCTCTGGCGGCGGAGGGGGCCGGTCCCGGTGGGCATCGATCTGAACCGCGACGCGCTCGCGAAGCTCCGCGTCGCGGTGAACGTCCAGGGGGGCAAGCTCGCCACCGTCGGCGACGGGTTCCCCGCCAAGGACGCCGCAGGGCCGTCCGTCTTCGGCACGCTGACCGGCGCCGGGGCGCTGGCCGCCGCGATCGGCCGGGTCGAGGGGCACGTGGACGCCGAGCTGGGCACGGTGAAGAGCCGCCTCGACGGCGTGGAGCGCGCCCTGGACACCATCGAGGAGAACTTGCGCGACGCCGAGCACGGCACCGAGCATGGGCTGCCCTCCATATGACCGACACGGGGGCCGTGGCGGCGCTGCCGGGGGGCCAGGCGCTGGTGTCGCTGGTGGACAAGGCAAAGGGCGATCCGGCCGCGATCAGGGCCGTCGCCACCCGCTGGCGCGAGGCCGCGTCGCGCACGGTCACGCGGCTCAACGCCCTTGGCGCCTCCATCACCCAGGTGGACGCCGCCTGGAAGGGCGACTCAGCCGACGCCTTCGTCGCGTACATGCGGCGGTACGGCCGCGCGGGCGACGCCCTGCACGACGCGCTGGCCAACTGCGCGAACCACCTCGACACGGCCGCGGGCGCCGTGGAGACGGCCAGGCGGAACGTCGACGGGGTGTGCGACGACGTGCTCGCCTGGGTCGCGGAGTACCGCCGGATCAATCCCCACGCCACCGAGGACCAGCTCAAGCCCGGCATCACCGAGCACGTCGAGCAGTCGGTCTCCCTCGCGCGGGCGCACGTGGAGACGGCGGAGACGGTGCTCTCGACGGCCCAGGGCGACATCGACAAGGAGCTCGCCGCCATCTCGCCGACGTTCGCCGGCATCCCCGCCGCGGGCGACCAGCCGTTCGTCCCCGGGCCCGGCCACACCACCGAGTGGGTGCCGGTGCCGCGGAGCGAGATCGACCCCGCCGTCTTCGACACCTCGAACGGCGGCCCGTCCGGAGCGGGCTCGTCCGGCGGCGGAGGGTTCGGCGGGTACGGGCCGAGCGGCCCCCCGCCGCCCGGCGGCGGCCCCGCGCCCAAGGGGCAGGTCGCCGGCTGGATCCAGCAGGCGATCGAGATCCTCAAGGCGCACGGCTACCCGGTCGAGAAGATGAACGTCAACGACATCTGGCTGATCATCCAGCACGAGTCGGGCGGAAACCCCCACGCGATCAACAACTGGGACTCCAACGCGGCGGCGGGAACGCCGTCCAAGGGCCTCATGCAGACCATCGACCCGACGTTCGACCGCTGGTCGCTATCGGGGCACAAGGACATCTACAACCCGGTGGACAACATCGTCGCCGGCGTGCGCTACGCGATCGAGCGCTACGGGTCGGTCTCCAACGTCCCCGGCGTCGTCGGCTCGAAGAACGGCTCCGGCTACATCGGCTACTGACAGTGAGGATGCAGGTGAGCGCCTCCCGGTGGGATCTGACCCGACCACTGACATCCCCGCCACCGCCGCGGAACATGGACAACTCTATGTCGCAGGTCAGGGACGCCGGTCGGCGTGCCTGGCTGTGAAGTGGTCGAGTCTCCGCTGGAAGAAGGCGATGTCGCTCTCCACCGCCTGCCGGGTGAACAGCTCGGGCTCGTCGCGCAGGGCCGCCTCGCCCACGTCCGACCAGAACGCCGTGGCGGGCACCTCCCCGGCGTCCTCGGGGAGGAACTTGGCGACCTCGGCGACCGCGTCCCGGGCGGACTCCCACCCCAGCACCACGCTCTGGTACCGCGCGTCCCCGGGCTCCTCGGAGTAGCGCAGATCGTCGCGCATGGCCCGGCCGGCGTACCCGGCGCCGACCACCCTCCACTGCCCGGCGTCGATCAGCTCCGAGGGCCCGTCCCCGAACCGCAGGTGCTCACGCCTGGCCTGGAACTCGGTCTCGAAGGGCACGAGAACCTCGAACGCGAGCGGCAGGCCGAGGCCGCGCCCGTCGAAGCGCAGCCTCCAGGCGCCCGCGCCCTCGGTCAGCTTCGTGTGGGCCCGGTAGTCGCGTGTCCCGGCGGCGTCTTCCCCCTGCTCGGCGGCCACCGCCGTGAGGTCGACGAACAGGTAGGCCTCCACGATCGTCCTGGCGTGCAGAGGTGACATGGCGCCCCACTCCCTTCGCCGGACCCGTCCGAATGCTCTTCGACGATATCGGCCGGATCGCGCGCCCCCCCGACTTGGGTCAGCGGTCGCCGAACATGCCGGTGAAGTCGTCGATGTTCTGCTGGTAGAAGGCGATGTCGTCCTCCAGCCGGGGTCGGGTGAACCGCTCGGGGTCCGCCGCGCGGACCGCCGCGCCCGGCTCCGTCCAGAAGGCCTCGGGCGGCACCTCGTCCGCTCCCACGGGGAGGAACTTCGCCGCCTCGGCGGCGGCGTCCCGGGCGAACTCCCAGTTCAGGACGACGTCTGTGTAGCTCTCTTCGTCGCCGGGAGCCTCGGCGTAGGAGAGGTCGGCGTTCAGGGCCCGCTGCGCGTACGCCAGGCTGATCGACAGCCACTGGCCCGCGTCGATCAGCTCCGACACTCCCGGCCCGAAGCGCAGGCGGTCGCGCCGTGCCTCGGACTCGGTCTGGTAGGGCACGAGGATCTCGATGAGGTGGCGCCGCCCGGTGTCGGGGCCGTCGAACCGCAGCGTCCACGCCTCCTGGCCTTCGCTCAGCGTCGCCCACCGCATGGCCGAGAAGTCCGCGGGAAGGTCCCCGTCGTCGCCGGCCGCGACGGTGAGGTCGATGTAGAGGTATGCCTCCACGAGCGTTCTCGCGCGGAGCATCGGCGGCGACTCCCTCGTTCGACCGGGCGCGGACGCCCTCGACCATATCGGAACGTCCCGCCGCCCCGGGGGCGGCGAGACGGCCGGCTAGGTCTCGGCGGCGAGCCTGCGGTAGGTGTCCCGGACGATCAGCAGCCGCTCCAGCCGGAACCTCCCCGGCTCGGCCTCGCGCACCTGCTGCCCGCGGTCGGACCAGAAGGCGTCCTCGGGAACCGCCTCCTCACCGGGCGGGATGAACTTCACGACCTCCTCGACAGCGGCCGTCGCGATCGACAGCGCCCGCCGGGCCGCGTCCGCGTCCCCGGCCGGCACGTCGCCGGCGGTCAGGTCGGCCACCCAGAGCCACTCCCCGGCGTCCAGCAACTCCGACGGCTCCGGCCCGCCGAACGTGGGGAACCCCGACGGAGCACTCCCGCGCCTGGGCAGGCCGAACAGGAACTCGCGCTCCGCGCCGCACCCCTCGCACTGCCCGGAGTAGCAGGCCGACAGCTCGCCGTCGACGTCCACGATCCCGTTCTCCCAGGTGGTGTCGGCCGAGCCGCACTCCTCGCACGGGTTGAGGTCGAGGTACAGATGCGCCTCGTCCCTGGTCCTGGCCACCGAGAATGGCATCACGTTCCTCCGTTCCTGATGAGGGCGACCTTACGGCCCGCCCGCCCCGCCGAGGCCGGTGGCGGCCCCGCCGCCCTGGCCGGTGGAGGGCGAGCCGCCCGTGCCGGCGGCGCCCGCACCGCCTTGGTAGGTCGTGCCGACCGGCGGGGGCTGCCCGTGCATGCCGATGTGGTGGCTCGCCGGCCATGGGGCGGCCGGTTCGCCGACCTGCGCGCCCAGCCCTCGCAGCCGCTCGCGCACCGCCTCGGTGAAGTCGGCGCCCCGCGGGAGCCCGCGCAGGACCTCGCGCAGGTCCACCTGGAGCGTCTCCACCGGGGGCAGCAGCCGGGTGGGCAGCGAGGCGATCGCCGCGGCGAAGGCGCCGTCGTCCGCGCTGTGGAGAGCGCCGGCCGGAGTGGCCCGATACCGGTGGTAGGCGCCGTCGGCCTCCCGCACGTACAGGTTGACGTCGGCCCCCAGTTGCCGCGCCAGCAGCCGTCCGCCGGTGATGGCCGACAGGGGGGACGTCGCGGCGTCCGTCGAGGTGAGCATGACCGGTTGCCGCTGGTCGCCGGGCGTTCCCGCGCGCAGGACCGAGGCCATCGCCGGGTAGGGATCGGCCGGGTCGAAGGCGGGATCCTGACCGGCGGCGGCGAGCAGATCGGGCAGCGCGACGCGCCTCGGCCATCCGATGCGCCGGCCGTCCGGCGAGGCGGGCGCGGCCGGGGCGGGGGCGTCGAGCCGGGCCAGCATCTCGGACAGGTGGCGCTGGGGCATGCTGAGGTCCGCCGACCCCGTCGCGGTCACGGTGAAGGTCTTGACGATCTTCTCGTTCCCGTGGCGGTCTCGGGTCACCAGTTCGACGGTGGCGTCCCAGTCGACCCGCGTGCCCACCGTGCCGCCCTCACCCATGTAGGAGGCGGTTTCCTCCTTGCGGACGCCGTCGCTCATCCCCGCGCTCGTCGAGGCGTGCTCACCGTAGGCGTAGTCGGTGTTCAGCGCCCCCTCTCCGGCGATGGGGACGTCCGGCCCGGTGTCCCAGCCCACCGGCAGCAGGTGGCTCGTGCTCCTGTTGACGTTCCGCATCTCCTGGTGCCGCGTGGCCTGGCCGTGCTCCACGTCCGGGCGTCCGCTGACGATGACACGCGGCTCGGTCACCCTGGCCGCCAGGGTGACCCTCACCTGCTGGTCCGGGTGGCCCGGCCTGGGCAGGCGGACGGTCGCCTCCCCGCCGGGCCGCGCGATGTGGGGGAACCTCGCGCTCAGCTTCTTGTGCGACAACTGCTGCTTGAGGCGGGTTCCGAGCTTCCGCATCTCCTCCGCGGTGAGCAGGCCTTGCTGGGTGATGGAGTCGCCGAGGGCCTTCTCCAGGTCGCCGGTGTCCAGCCCTTCCACCTGGAACCTCGGGGGCATCGTGAGCGCCCGTGGGTCCGGCGCCACCGCCACCACGGCGGGGGCCCCCGCCGGGCCGACCAGGCCGTTCGGCACGAGCCATTCGCCGTCCGCGGTGAGAACGATGGGCGTGAGGGGTCCGGGCGGCACGGGGTTGGCCACACGATTGACCCCGCCTTCGACCGGTCCCGCGAAGGTGCCCGACCACTCCATCTGGACGGTGAGCCGGAAATTCCTGCCGATGATGTGCATTCCGGCGTACGTGGCCATGCGGTCGAGCTCGGTCTGCTGGTCGCCATGGGACACCGAGCGGCCGTGGTTGCGGTCGGTCCCGGTGGCCCCGTCCTCGGAAAGTGCCTCGGTGTTGCCGCCGGTGGTGACCTTGCCGCCACCCGTGACGCCGGCGGAGGCCGACCGCTCGTGCTGGTCGTACCCGTAGGCCTGGCGGATCAGGCCGTCGTCGGGGCGAAAACCGAGCCACCGCGGCACCCCCAGGAGCTCCGTGGTCACCCGCACGGTCAGCTGCTGGGTGAGCTGCGGGCCCACGCGCACGGGGAAGGACAGCTCGAACCCGGCGGGCGAGAAGATCTCGTCGTTGTTCGCCTGCCACTTGTCGGCCGCGAAGACGGCCGACAGGCCCGGCCCGAGCGCCGGGTCCGCGGCGAGGCTGCCTGGTGCGTGGGCTTCGAGCGCCTTGCGCATCTCGTCGAGCAACTCGACCACCTCGCCGTCGCGGGTCAGCAGGACCCGCCCGGTCTTGGTCTGGCCGCCGCCCCTGAGCAGGGGCTCGGGCACCGAGACCTCCGGTTCCAGGCGCGCGAGGTCCCTCGCCTGGCTCAGCGTCCTGGCCAGTTGCCTGCCGGGCTTCTGGCCCGCCCGGTCCGCGAGGTTCGGATCACCGATCAGGGGCCCCAGCCGTTGCAGCATCTCGACGCGCCGCTGCCCATAGGCGAGCCGGGGGATCGGTTCGCCCGCCCGGCGGGCGCTGTTCAGATCGTCCAGGTAGCGGCGGATGAAGGGGACGGCGACACGCCGGTCGAGCCGGAGTTCGCCGTTCAGGAACCGCTCCATCGCGTCGGCGGCCTCGTTCAGCGGCCCAGGCTGCTCGCCGTTGGCGTACAGCATCAGCGCGCGGCGTTCTGACTGCCTGTACAGGGCCGTGCCGTCGACGTCGATCGTCACCGGCTCGCTGCCCCTGCCGCGCTCCTGGACGGTGATCTCGAAGCGGACGGGCGCGGTGTGCAGCCGCTCGACGCCCTGCTTGACGTGGAGGCGCTCGTCGCCGTAGATCGACAGGTCCGTCTCCGGCGACCCGCTGTTCCCGGACGCGGAGGCGTCGAGGCCACCTGAGGCGTTCGGCGCGCCCTGCTGGTGCACGCCGGCCCCGGCGGAAGCGCCGGTCGCCACGTTGCTCCCGGTGCTGTGGGTCGTGCCGTCGCTGCCCATCCCGAAGAGGATGTCGAGGCTCACGAGGTCGGGGCTGCCGCCGGGCGTGGACGGGCCGGTCACGAACGCGCGGATCGTCACCGTGGCGTGCAGGCGTCCCGGGCCCTGCGGATGCACGGGGATGGCGATGCCGTGGCCGGTGACGAACATCTCGGGGTGAGCCTCCAGGTGCTCGGAGTTGAGGAAGTTCATGACCTCGACGAACGCGGCGGTTCCCGGCCGCATCGACGCGGGGAGCCTCGGCATGACATCCCGCACCATCGGACCGATGTCCAGGCCGAGGAGGCCTCCGCGGCGCATCTCCTCCGGGGTGGCCGCCTGGGCGACCGAGTGGGCGACCGGGGTGGCCGGGGTGGTGTCGGCGGGCAGCATGTCGGAGGGCCAGTAGACGTCCGCCCGTACTTCCTGCGGCGCGATGAGCGGTCGCGTCGAGCCGTTCTCGTTGACGATCGAGACGCGCAGCTCGTACCGCTTGGAGAAGACGGCGAGCGCCGACTTCGCCTCCACGAGCTTCACGTCGTTGGTGGTGTTGCCGAGGGTGCTCTCGGCGCCGTGACTGGTCCCCCTGCTCACCCTGCCGTCGGCGCCGGTGAACATGGCGCCCTGGTCGTGGACCTTCATGTGCATGCCCGTCTTGCCCTCGACCGGCGTGCTCCTGCTCTCCCCGCTCGCCCTGCCGGAGGTGTCGGACCCGATGCCGAGGTCCGCCATCCCCTCCATGGGGGCGAGGCCCAGGTAGCCGGAGCCGGTCTCGGCGAGCTCGACCAGCACCGGGAGATGCCTGGTCTGCCGGTTGATCCCCGAGAGCTCCAGGTGGACCAGCGTGCCTCCCTGGGTGGCCTGGTTGATGCCCGCTTCCTGGCGCACGGGGGTGAGCGCCTCGGAGAGCTTCCTCATGTTGGCCTCCTGGGAGGCGCGCGTCAGGGGATCCCGGGTCAGCGACGGGTCGGGCTTGCCCGCGGCGTTCAGCGGGGGCAGGTAGTCGTCGTCCAGCGCGCGCAGCGCGTTCTCCGTGAGCCTCAGAGACTCGGGCAGCCCGGTCATCTCCTCGATCAGGCCCGGTCCGACGCCCCGCAGCTTGCCGGGACCGTCGCCGCTCCACACCGGCGGCTCGGGCAGCCGCTTGGGGGGCGCCACCGGGACGATCTCGTCCCGCACCCTCATCGAGCCGTCGGGGTGCGTGAGCGGCCGGCCGGACTCGTCATGGGAGACGGCCGCCGCGTCGACCGGCCACCCCGAGCGGTACGCGTACCACACCGGCGTCCTGAGCAGGGCGTTCACGGTGCCCGGTATCACGCTCGGCGCGCCGAGCTGCCCCGCCCTGTTGATGCGGCGCAGCCGGATCTCCAGCTCGATCTCGGCCTGGTACCCCTGCCCGAACATCGCCCGCTGCACGCTCACCTTGTACGTCGCCGAGGTCGCGGAGGACGTCTCCGATCTCGACCAGCCGTGGCCGGAGCCGAGCGTCGCCTTGGGGACCATGTCCTCGTCCACGAAGGGCATGGTCTCGGCGTCCAGGGCGGCGACACCGGCTGCGACGCCGAAGCCGTTCGAGCGTCCGGACGACTGTGAGACCGACACGTTGGAGGTCTCGATCCGCAACGCCTCCTGGAAGTCCTCGGCGCTGGCGACCCCCACCGGGGTCACGGCCGGGCCGGGCACGCCGGACGCGTCGGTCACCGTCCGGAGCCTGGCGACCACCTCGATCTCCGCCACCGGGCGCGTGCCGTCGGTGATGACTCGCGAGGGCAACCCCACCGGGTTGTTCACGGCCTCGCCGAGCCTGCTCGTCAGGACCTGGGTCAGCACCTGGCGGATGTCGTCGCGCGCCACGCTGCCCACCGTGGCGTGTGATCCCAGCCTGCCGGCGGTCTCGCC
The DNA here is from genome assembly GCF_040685555.1 of Sphaerisporangium sp. NPDC088356. NCBI lineage: Bacteria > Bacillati > Actinomycetota > Actinomycetes > Streptosporangiales > Streptosporangiaceae > Sphaerisporangium > Sphaerisporangium sp. NPDC088356. The sequence goes on along the minus strand of NZ_JBFBIK010000096.1, from coordinate 14,768 downwards.
GACCAGGGGTTCCAGTCCGCTCATGGCGAGGACCACGTGCCTCGGTAGCCCCTCCCGCCGGGTGAGCCCGTCCGGCAGCCGGATGGTCGACTCCGGCGCGGCCTGGGAGAAGGAGTGCGACAGCACCAGCCGCGGACCCCGCCCCTCTTCGGCGGCGGCGACCCGCTCCACCTGTGGCTTTCTCGCCCTGCCGTCACTGTCGCCCGGCGTGCGGACCTGCACTTCGTACTCGGCGTCGTCCACCGTGTAGATCAGCGACTCGCCTCGGTTGTCGGTCACGCCGCCGGCGCCGCCGACCGCGTGCTTCTGGGAACCGCCGCTCGTCGACTCGTGCCGGCCGTTGGAGAGGTTGACCTCAAGGACGCCGTGCTCGCCCAGCCACCTGAACGGCATGGTCCAGTTGTTCTGCGGCAGGCCCATCAGCAGCGGCCTGACCAGGCGCATCACGTTGGGCCCGTACGACTGGGAGAACCTGTGGGCGGAGGAGGTCCCGAGCGACGGACCGCCCTGGGCCAGCCGGGCCCGGATGAACTCCGACGGCCGGTGGTCGGGGTCGAGCACTTCGAGCAGGCTGCCGATCCGCAGCTTGACGCGCAGCTCTCCGGGATGGGCGTCGCCCACCCGGATCGTCAGGCCGTCCTCGGAGACCACCTGGTCGAAGTCGGAGACCAGGAGGTTCTCCAGCCTGACGCGGCTGAAGCTGTGGTCGATGCCCTTCGCGGCGAGCATGGCGTTGACGGTGTCGGTCAGCTTGGCCATGTTGGGCAGGTCGCCGTCCGGCGCGGCGGAGGGTATGGCGGCGGGCGGTGGCAGGGCCTCCGCGAGCGCCTCTTGGTAGGTCTTGCCGGCCGACTCCGCCGCGCGCCTCGCGTTCTCGACCTCGCCCGCCAGGGGAGCGACCAGGTTCGGATCCCGCTCCGCCTCCAGCCGTTCCATGGCGGTCGCCAGGGTCTCGTACGCGGCGCGCGCCTCCCGGGCGCGGTCCCGTGCCCTCTCGTACGCCTCGGCCATCCGCGTCTGCCGGCGCTCCTGGTCCCTGGCGATGTCGGCTTCGGCGACGGCCCTGCGCCGCCGTTCCCCCGAGGCCTGGTCCCTTTGCCTGGCCGCCTTGTCCCGCTTCTTCCCGGCCTCGCGGCCTTTCTCCCTGGCCTTCTCCGCGCTGTCCAGCTTGGCCGTGCGGCGTTCGCCGAGGGCCGTCGCCGCCTCCGCCATGGAACGGCCGAGCGCTCGCACCCGTACGAGGTCCGGCGACGCGGGCGGGCCCGTGCTCCACGGGACGGCGGGCGGCACGTGCCCGCGCCTCTCGATGTCCCGCGCCGCCGCGTCGGCCTCCCGCTGGTGACGTTGCCGCTCGTCGGGCGTCCCGGCCTGCTCCCACTCGCGCGTGAGATGGGCGACCTCGTTCATCCGGGCCGACACGCACGCGTCGGTGCCCTCCACGCGGCCGTGGAAGGGGTTGACCGCCGCGAGCTTGCCCCGGACGAACCCCTGTGGCGCGCGGGCGTCGACCTCCGCCCTCCGTTGCAGCGCGTCGGTGATCTCGTGCAACAGCACCCGCGCGACCTGGTCGGGATGGATGCCGGGCGCCAGCCGCACCTGATGCGGCCGGTCGACGGTCCCGGCGCGCACCTTCGTCCGCGCCATCAGCCGGCGACCCCACAGCCTCCCTGCGCGAAGCCTCCCCACCTTGCCGACCGAGACGTCGAAGTGGTGGACGTTCCCGTCGTCGGTCATGACCCAGTAGGCCGAGCCGTCGGGCAGCACGCCCAGGCCGCTCACGCCCACGCCGTGCGCGAAGTCCGAGCTTCGCAGGTCGGCGATGGCGGCGGGGACCTCGCCGATCGTCAGCTTCGGCATGCCCGGCGGGCGGGCGTCCGGCCGGAAGTCGCTGCCCTCGATCTCCTCGGCCGTCACCGTGCCCGCGCGTGCCGACCGCCTTCCGACGTTGGGCCGCCTCGACCCGCCGTCAGCGGAGCCGTGCGGCCGTGAAGGGCCCGGACCCGCGTTGTCCGGCGTGGAACGGCCCGGACCGGTGTCGTGCCCCGCGGGCCGCGCCGGGGCGGGGTGGGCGCGGGGAGAGCTGTTGTCCCTGGCGGCGGTGCCTCTGGCGGGGACGGCCCGTGCCGGGCTCGCGTTCGCCGCGTTGCCGGGCACGTTCGCGTATGCGGCTACGGGGGCGGTGTTCGTGTGCGCGATGGTGTCCGGGGTGCCGCTGAGCGCCGCGCTTATGGAGATGGTCGCGGGCCCGGCCGTCTGACTCGTGGCCTGCGTCACGGTCACTCCCGGAGCCGCCGCCTGCGCCTGCGCCGCCGCTGTCTGGGGCGTCGCCTGCACCTGGGCGGCGGGCTGGCTCTGGGGTGCGGCCTGCGCCTGCGGCGCGGTGTTGGCCTGCGGCGCGGTGTTGGCCTGGGGCCCGGCGTGGGTCTGGGCGGCGGGCTGTGTCTGAGCCGCCGGTTGAGTTTGAGCCGTGGTCTGGGCTTGCGGCCCGGTCTGGGTCTGAGGCCCGGTTTGGGTCTGGGGCCCGGTTTGGGTCTCGGAGGTGGCCGGTGTCTGGGGTGCGGGCGTCGCGTGTGCCGGGGGAGCGGCTTGCGCGGTCTGCGCGTTCGTGCCGTTCGGGGAGGTGACGTCGGTGGTGCCCAGCGGGCCGGTGCTCTGGGCGGTGGCGGGGCTCGAAGGGGTGTGGGGTGCCGCCGTGGAGCCCGAAGGGGTGGCGGGCGCGGCGGTGGTGTGGGTAGTGGGGGCCGACTGGGTGTGCGGTGCGGTGTTCGCGGTGGTCTGGCCGTTCGCCGGGTTCCCCGAGAGGGCCTGCGCGCCCGTCCCGTGCGGGCCGGTGGTCTGTGGGGCCGTGCCCTGCGGGACGCCGGCCTGGGAGCCGGTCCCCTGCGGGCCGGTGGTCTGTGGGGCCGTTCCGGCATGCGTGCCCGCCGGGCCGGATGGCGAGGGGCCGGTGCCGTCACCGGACATGGACCCGCCGCCGTCCGGGGGCGCGGCGGGTGGCGCGTACCCGGCGTTGGCCAACCGGGAGAGGTCGGTGAGGTCGCTGGCCACGTCGGCGGTCTGAAGGCTCGATAGGGGATGCGATGCGGCCTGGGTGACGGCCGGGTTGAAGGGGCTGATCGTGTTGGTGCGGCCCGCGCCCCCCATGAAGGCTCCGCCCACGGATTCCAGCGTGAACGACTGCTTGAGGGCCTGCCGGGGGTTCTCCCCGTTGACCAGCATCTGAGCCGCGGCGCTGCCGAAGGGGGAGGCGGCCATGTTGTTGAGGCCGGTTTGCATCGCCCGGCCCGGGAAGCGGGCGAAGGCGTTGGCGAAGCCGGGGGCCGTCCCGCCGGCGTTGTTCAGGGCCCTGAGAAGCGGCACCCTGTCGCTGAACCTGGACAGCGGGCCCGCGAGCTTCGTGCCCACCACCGCACCGGTCCCCGCGCCCACCGCCGAGGCCTGGGTCTTCTTCCAGTCCCAGCTCTTGCGCGATCCCAGATCCCTCTGCTCTTGCTGGGTCCGGTAGTCGATGTAGACCTCTTCGCCGATCTCCTCGATGAGCTCCCTGCCGAGGTGGCTGCCGAGGATCGTACGGACGAGGCTCGCGCCGCCGGCCTGGGTCAGGCCGTTCGTGGCGGCCAGCCTGGTCACCATGCCGGCGCCGAACTCGCGCCCGGCGGCCACGGTGAGCCTCTGGAGGATCCGGGCCATGGCCGCGCGCGCCGACGCCGCGATGGGGCCGACCATCGGCGTGGTCGCGCCGGCGGTGAAGAACGCGCTGACCAGGGCGATGAACGCGGCGGTGACCGCGATCCAGAAGGCCACGTTGATCGAGATCTTGGAGTACTGGGTCTCCCGCGCGAAGTTGTCCGCCTGCAGGGCCTTGTAGAGGTTCTCGACCCCGAGCGCGTTGAGTCCGGAGTCCTGGGAGAGGAGCCGGTCGGCGTCGCTCAGGAACATGGGCGTGGCGGGCACGTCCCATCCGTCCAGGACCGTCTTGATGGCCGTGACGATCGGGTCCGTGGAGCCGCAGAGGCCGACGCCCAGCTCCTCGTGTTCCTTGGCGATCGCCCACATGCGGGTCTCGCTGCCCTCGGGCCAGTTCTGCCCGGAGGCGAGCAGGGAGATCAGCGTGTTGGCCCAGGCGGGCAGGTCCTCGCCCCACGCGGGCTCGACGTCGGTGGTGGAGCTGCCGCCCCCGACGATGGACGACTGCCCCGCGGGAGTGTTCGGGTTGACGTTGACGCCAGTGCTCTGAGCCACGTCACCCCGATCTCTTCGTCCGCTGGGCGGGCGCCGGGTGGGCGGCGCCCTCGCGGCCGGCGCCCCTGGCCGGCCTCATCTTCGTGTTGTCCGAACCCGGTCAGATGCTCTTGATCGTCGCGGCGTTCCCGTGGTCGGTGTCGTCGGTCCTCGTGACGGCCGTGCGCACCTTCCCGTCCAGGTCGCCGAGGTCCTTGATGATGCCGTCACCCTTGCGGACCATGTCATCGGTGCCGCCCGTCCGTTCGTACGCGGCCTGGAAGGCGCTGCCCGCGGAGTCGCGTCCCCATGGCGACGCCGCGACCAGCCGCTGGAGCCGCGCCGCGCGCTCCTTCCACAGCGTGGTCAGGTCGGTCGTCGTGGTACTCAGCTTGGATATGCCGAGGTGCGCCGGGCTCTTGTGGATGTCGACGTGGTCAGGCACGTGGATCACCTCTCTCCGAGCATCTGCGAGGCCATCTGGTCGAGCACGCGCTGGAGGTCCCCGTCCAGATGCGCCCTCATCTGCTCGCCGGGGATCAGCGGCTCGAAGAGTTCGACGATCTTTTCTCGCGCCTTGCCGGCCGCCCGCTGGACGGTCTCGGTGATGGAGTCGGCCAGCTCGCGGGAGTCCGGCCGCCGGTAGATACGGGGGTCGATATCGAGCCTGATGAGGTCCCCGCGCGGGCCGACGGTCGCGGAGATCAGTCCGTCGCGCGACGTCTCCGTCACCTGGATCGCCCGCGCCCTGTCGTGCATCGCCGGCGCTTCTTCCTGCAACCGCATGAAGTTGGCCCGCAGTTCGTCTGCATAGGCCTGAAGGGCCGCCGCGTCCGCCCCGCCGAACGGCTCCATGCCACCTCCCCCGAGCACCTGTCCGCATGGATCGGGATGCTTAACGGCTGCGTAAGCCCAACCTGACTACAGGGCAACAGTCCGCTGGCGGGTAATTGTGACATTTTCGAACGTCGTTCGGCAAGCATTGTTATCTGATGCCGCCACATCAAGAGATTTGTCCGGATCGGTGGAATTCAAGCTGATAATTGCCTTTACCAGCGGATTCGCGCGTACGGCGAAAGGCGTGGCACCCCGCCGGGCCGCGAGAAAACGAGGCCATCGTCGCCTGCGGCGGACGCGGGCAACCGGCGCTAAAAGTCCAGAGGGACGGCGTGCTCGCGGAGTCCCGTCACCTCGCCGCGGAGGACCCAGGCCTGGTAGACGCCGCGCTCGACGCGCGCGAAGCCCAGCTCCCGAGCCACCGGCATCCTGCCTCCGGTGTACTCGACCAGAAGCTCGCCGTCGCGTTCGTCGCGCACCAGGCACGGGACGCCGCGCCACTCGCCGACGGTCGCGACGAACACGACGGCCTCGCACTCCTCCGCGGGAACCGGCCGCACGAAGCGGCCGGGTGCGAGCTCCTCGAAGCCCTCGGCCGGCGCGGTGCCGCGCAGCCGAATCCACACCCGGTCGGCCCGGGGGTCGGGGCTCGCCTCGTACTCCGCACCCTGCCAGCGGGCGCGGTACGAGCACCACCTCATCGCGGCTCCGCCGGGGCGGGCTCGCCGGGGGGCAGGACGTGCACCAGCATCCACCGTTCGAGGTCGCCGTCGTAGACGGCACGGCGGCGCTCGACCCCGAAGGTGGTCAGCTCCACGATCTCGGCCCCGTGCGGCAGCCCGACGCCGTCGATCTTGTACTCGCGGATCACCTGGCCGGCGTTCGGCACAAGCCCCATGCCGGCGAACGGAGGCTCCTCGATCACCCAGCCGGCCACCGCCGCCATGGTCTCCTCGTCGGTGCCGCCGTACGGGGTGCGGTAGAGGTTGAGCCCGGCGGCGTGCCATCGCAGGATGTTCACGGACCCGTCGTCGGTGACCAGGCCTTCCTGGCCGCGCTGGCCCAGCGCGTCCGCCAGCACGGACGGGGTCGCGATGTGCGCGACGTCCAGGGCGTGGTGGCAGTAGCCGGAGACCCGTGACTCCCCTTCGGTGATGAAGGCGTACAGGTCGGCGGGCCCGAGCAGTTTCTGCACCACCGGTGTGCCCGAGTCCGGCTCGGCGAGGCGATCCTCGGCCAGCGACGGCACCGCAAGCCTCGCCACCGTGCCGGATTCGAGGAGGAAGTTCACCGGGAGACCGGGATTGACCGCCAGCCCCCAGCGCGTGTCGGGCCAGCCGGCGGCCAGCTCGGGCAGCGAGATGACCCGGTAGTGCCGGGTGACGTCGCCGAGCACGGCCCACATCGCCTCCTGCGAGGTGTAGGCCACCATCCAGGTGCGCTCACCATCCGGCGTGATCGGCCAGGCGGCCGCCTCCTGACCGGCGGCGGCGGCCGGGCTGATGGGGAGCGCGAGATCGGCCGCCCGCAGCAGCCCGAGGCAGACGGTCAGACGGCCTGCCGCGAACGCCGTGCCGAGGCTCTCCTCGAACGCCCCCGCCGGCTCCCATTCCCGCACGGCGACCACTCTAGATCGTCAGCGGACGGCCGCGGTGGCGGAGGTCCAGGCGGACGGGACGGCCGTCAGAGTAGATCACGGCCGAACGACTCGGCCTCGTCGAGCCGGGCCGACTGCGTGGCGAGCGCCTCCAGCACCGCGTCGACCTCACGGTCACCGGTCGTGGAGAACGGCTCGCCACTCGTCGTCATCCGGTCGTCGTCCCTCTACTGGGCGTGGTGGCTATCCGCAGTTGGCGAACGGCACGCTGGTGGATCCCGCTCCCGCGCTGCCGGAGAACTTCACGCACTTGCCCTTGGCCTGGGCGATCACCGGGCCCGCGTAGTACTGGAAGGACCCGCCGTCGCTCATGGGGCTCGAACCCTGCACTTCGAGGGTGGCGGAGACGGGACTGGCCTTGCCGATGGAGGTCGTCTTCATCGTCACCACGCAGTTGGATCCCGTGGCGGCGCTGTACAGCTGGTAGGTGACCCCGCCGCTGAACGCGCTCGAACGCTGGACGTAGAAGCCCGTGCCCTTGCCCGCCGTGTCGCAGACCTTCTGCGGCGTGTAGGGGTTGGAGGCCTGGGTCTTGGGCGGCGCGGTGCTCGGCCTGACCACGGGCGTCCAGGGCTTGGGGGCGACCGTCCTGGTCACGGTCGGCTTGGGCGTGGCCGTCCTGGTGACCGTCGGCCTGGGGATCGGGGGCGGCGTCGCCGATCTGGTCGGCGCCGCCGTGGCGCTCGGGGAGGGGCTGTGCGACTCGCTCGGTGACGACGGGCTCGCCGACGCGCTCGGCGAGGGCTCCGGGGTCGGGGTGCCCGAGGGCGTGGTCTCCGGCGTGGGGCTTCCGTCGCCGGACGGGCCGGGGGTGGGGGAGCCCGAGGGCGTCGTCTCGGCGGACGGCGTGACCACCGGCGTCTGCGTGACGGTGACCGTGGGAGCGGGGCTGGCCGAGGTCGACGAGGTGGGCGCGGCCGTCTGCGTGGGCACCGAGGAGGGGATCGGCGGCGGGGTGAACACCGGCCCGGGGCTGAGGCTGGGCACGCCCGCGGAGGCGGACGGGGTCGTGAGCCGCAACGGGTACACGCCCGTCTCCTGCGGCCCGGGAGAAAGGGCCCAGGGCACGGTGACCTGCGGCCGGGGCGCCGTCGTACCGCCGGTGCCCCCCACGTCGCCGACGTCTCCTGAAGGCGCCGGAATGCCGCTCGCCTGGCCCTCGGCGGCCACACGCCCGATCTGCTGGGTGCTCACGTAGTGCCCGGCGCCCCACAACCCGAGACCGGACAGGCCGACCACGACGCCGACGCCCGCGGCGAGCCCGATGGGGAAGTGGGTGGTCTTCTTGCGAGGCGGGGCAGCGGGCGCGGAGGCCGGACCGGCGGTGATCGGCCGGGCCTGGGGCTCGGCCTCCTCCGACGGCAGCTCGGGCGCGCCCCACAGCTTCGGGGACTCCTGCGGCTGCGGCGGAACCGCCCACACCGGCGCCGGCCCCTCGCCTTCCGGCTGGTGCGGCACGACGACGGCGGGCCGCGCCTGGCCGTCCATCCCGTTCAGGCCCAGCCAGGTCTGCTGGTCCGGGTCGCCCACCGGTACGGGCAGGGCGGGAGCGGGCGGGCCGGACTTCTCCTCGCCGAGCAGCCAGAGCATCGCGCCCTGGGCGGTGGGCCGTTCGACGACCGCCTTGGCAAGGCACGAGGCGACGACGTCACGAAGCGGAAGGGGCAGGGCGCCGAGGTCGGGACGGGCCGTGGCGATCGCCTCGGCGCTGCCGCCGAACAGCTCGCTGCCGGTCGCGGCGTAGGCGATCGTGGTCGCCCACGCGAAGACGTCGGCCGCCGGGCCGGAAGGCTCGCCACGCACCTGCTCGGGGGACAGGTAGCTGGTCTCGCCGAGACCGAAGTCGGCGACGCGCGGCCCGTCGGGGCCGAGCAGGACGTTCTCGGGGGTGAGCCCGCGGTGCGCGAGCCCGGCGAGGTGGATGGCGGTGAGCGCGGTCAGCGTGCCGATGGCGGTCCGCTCCAGGACGTCACCGGTCAAAGGCCCGTCGGCCTCGACCACCTCGCGCAGGGAACGGCCCTCGACGTGCTCGCGCACGATGTAGGCGCGGTCGTCCGTCCAGCCCGCGTCGACGGTCCTGACCGTGTACGCGCTGGAGACCCGCTGGGCGGCGAAGAGGTCGTCGAGGACCCGCGATCGGGCGTCGGCGTCCGCCTCCGGCCACGGGGGCAGCAGCTTGACGGCGAAGAGGCGATCCGGCTCGCTGGAGGCCTGCAGGGCGCCCTGCTCGCCGGGCGGGGCCTCATCGGGCTGCGCGGCGGCCTCGGGCTTTCCGTTTCCGGCGTCCCCGGTGGTCTGTGCCGTCTCGGGTGCCGGCGCCTCGGCGGGGTCCCCCTGACCCGCGACCTGGGCTTCTCCGGAGAGCCGGCCAAGGTAGACAATTCCCCGCGATCCCTGACCTAGGCGCCCAATGAAGGTGTAATTCCCCACCTGCTTGGGGTCTTCCGGCAGCAATGACTGCATTTCCCCTATCGCCTTCCCCTGTGGCTCAAGTGTCGCGAGTCATGAGATCACATAACGGAGCCCCAATTACTATGTTTTGTCACGTCTGCATCACATGTTACGTATTCGTTGATCTCGGCCGCGGTGAAATGGGTAGGGCTTACGCCCTCACTTGCCGGGCACGGCCGTACGACCCGGTTTCCACCCGCGCCTGCGGCCCAGCGGGATCACGAGACCTACGGCCGTGACCAGGGCCGCGACGCACAGGGCGATCACCGCGACACCCACGGAGACGTCGATGGCCCTCTGGTCCGGGGGCGGGGCCTTGCTGATGACGCCGGGGGGCAGCGCTTGCGCCCGGCGGGGCGCGAGGGCGACCACTTCGGAGGGCAGGATCTCGGACACGGCCAGCAGGGGGTTCACGATGCCAGCCCCCGTCCCCGCGCCCGACGCGCCGTCGGCGGTGAGCTCGATGCGCCGCCGTACCCGCACGTTGTCGAGGTCCGGATGGCGGGAGCGCACCAGGGCGGCCACCCCGGCGACGTACGGCGCGGCGTAGCTCGTCCCCTCCAGGTCCTGGCGGTACGCGGCGCCCGGCCACGTGCTGGTGATGGCCGAGCCGGGGGCGAGGACCGAGACGGGGGTGGTCGCGTTGGAGAAGTCGGTGCGCTTGCCGTCGGGCCCGGCCGATCCCACGGACAGCACCCCGGGATAGGCCGCCGGGTACGCGGGCGCGGGGGTGCCGTCCTCCTTCCTGAGGTTCCCGGCGGCGGCCACGATCACGACGTCGCTCGCCAGCGCGTAGTCGACGGCGCTCTTGAGGTCGGGCTGGTCGCTCGTCTGGATGGAGATGTTGATGACCTGGGCGCCGAGGTCGGTGGCCTGCCTGATGCCCTGGGCGAGCAGCGCCACGTCCCCCTTTTCGCTATTCGTCTGCTTTATAGAGATAAGTCGGGCTTTGGGGGCTACGCCGGCGAAGGGAATCGCCTTCATGTCGGCGCCCGCGATGATCCCCGCGACCGCCGTTCCGTGCCCCACGCAGTCCAGCGGCCCGGTTCCGGTCAGGTCGACCGACTTGGCGACCCGCACCTGCGGGTGGCGCGTGTCCACCCCGCTGTCGATCAGCGCCACGGTGACGCCCTCGCCCCGCGTGAGGGGCCAGACCGCGGTGAAGGCGAGCCGCCGCTGCCCCCACGACTCCCCGACCTGGCTGCCGCCGCGCTGGGGCGCGCAGGGCTCGGGAGCGCTCGGGGCCGCCGCGGCGGCCGTGCCGGGACCCGCGGCGAGCCCCAGCGCCAGCACGGCGGCCACCATCCCCCGACCGATCATGCGTCAGCTCCGTCTCTCGCAAGGTGACCGCCGGGCGTACGAGTCGCCGAGCGGACACGACCGAGAAGCCTAGCCAACTCCGCTTTACGGTTCTTTTCGATGTGTCAGTTCGCGGCGAGATTGCGCCTTTTGTTGATCGGGAAGAATTCCCGCAGGTGGGAGCCGGGGATTCCCGCCGGGCGGGATTTCGGGGGAGCACTATGCGCATCACCGGTGTGGTCCTTGCCTTCGCGCTGCTGACCGGGGTGACGGCGGCCTGTGGCCTGCGCGAAGGCGTCTTCGGCGGCTCCGCCCGCAAGCAGGAGCTGTCGCGGGTGCGCGAGGCCCTGGCGCAGGTCGAGGACCCGTCGGTGGACTTCGCCGACCGTGCCGAGGCCGCGTGGCAGCCGCCGTTCGTCCCGGCGAAACGGGCGTGCGGCAGGCTCTTCGAGCTCGCCGAGGGCAAGGCGCCGGATCCGGCCTCCGCGACGGCGGAGTCCACCAGCTTCCGGGGCAACGGCCTGGGCGAGACCGCCGGGGTGGTCCTCGCCGCCTACGATCCCGCCGAGGCCCGGCAGGCCCTGCGCACGGTCGCCGGCCTGATGCGCGACTGCCCCGTCGCCGCCGTGAAGACCGCGGGCGGGGGTGATCGCCTGGTGGGGTCCGCGCTGCCCGTGGGCGACATCGGGGACGGGGTCGAGGCGCGGCGGTTCAAGGGCAGGGTGGGCGGCTATCCGTACGAGATGCACCTGGTCGTGGTGCGGTCCGGCAACATGTTGATCTCCCTGGTGCACACCGGGCTGGCCAAGCTCGACCCCGAACGAACCGAGCGGCTGGCCACCGTCCTCGCCGCCAAGGTGAGCGAGGTCGCCCAGTAGCCTGGCCCCGTGACTGAGACCACCCTCGACCCCGAGGACAGCAAGATCATCACCCTGGCCCGCGCGGCCCGCGCGCGCAACGGGACCGCCGAGGGCGGCGCGGTGCGCGACGAGACCGGGCGCACCTACACCGCGACCAACGTGGACCTGCCCTCGCTCAAGCTGTCCGCCGTGCAGGTCGCGGTCGCGATGGCCGTGTCCAGCGGAGCCGTCTCCCTGGAGGCCGCGGCCCTGGTCAGCGATGGTGAGGAGCCCGGCGAGCACGACCTCGCGGCCGTCCGTGATCTCGGCGAAGCCGTCGTCTTTCTGGCCGCTCCGGACGGCACGGTGAAGGGGCGGTACATCTGATCGGCGACAATGGGTGGCGTGAGTTCCTCAGCCGCTGAGTTCCGTGCCGGATTCGCCTGCTTCGTCGGCAGGCCCAACGTCGGCAAGTCGACGCTGATGAATGCGCTGGTCGGCGCCAAGGTGGCGATCACCTCTTCCAAGCCACAGACGACCCGCCGTGCCATCCGCGGCATCGTCAACAGGCCAGGCGCCCAGCTCGTCATCGTCGACACGCCCGGCCTGCACCGGCCGCGCACGCTGCTCGGCGAGCGTCTCGACAGCCTGGTGCTGTCCACCCTGACCGAGGTCGACGTCATCGGCTTCTGCGTCCCGGCCAACGAGCCGATCGGCAAGGGCGACCGCTTCATCGCCGAGAAGCTCGCGGCCGTCAAGAAGACCCCGGTGGTCGCCGTGGTCACCAAGTGCGACCTCGCCACCCGCGAGCAGATCGCCGCCCAGCTGCTCGCCGTGTCGCAGCTCGCGGATTTCGCCGAGATCATCCCGGTGTCGGCGGAGTCGGGGGAGCAGCTCGACGTGCTCGCCGACCAGCTGGTCGAGCGGCTGCCTGAGTCCCCTCCGCTGTACGCCGGGGGAGAGCTCACCGACGAGCCCGAGCAGGTGCTCGTCGCCGAGCTGATCCGCGAGGCGGCACTCGAAGGGGTGCGGGACGAGCTTCCGCACTCCATCGCCGTGGTGGTCGAGGAGATGACCCTCCGGGAGGGCCGCGACGACCTGCTCGACGTGTACGCCCACATGTTCGTCGAGCGCCCCTCGCAGAAGGCCATCGTGATCGGGCCGAAGGGCGCGCGGCTCAAGGACGTCGGCAGCCGCGCCCGCAAGCAGATCGAGGCCCTGCTGGGCACCCACATCTACCTCGACCTGCGCATCAAGGTCGCCAAGGACTGGCAGCGCGACCCGAAGCAGCTCCGCCGCCTCGGCTTCTACGACTGATCACGGCCAGGCCCTCCGGCCCGGCGTCAGCGCCGCACCTGGGCCTCGCCCCAGGTCAGGCGTTGGCGCAGGGCGGCGGCGTCGGGGGCGAGGGCCGAGACCAGCGTGCCGGGCCCCGCGAGGGGCAGCACGGCACAACCGCCCGCCAGCACCGGCTCCGCCCTGGCCTGCTTCCCCGAGGCGGGCTCGGTTTGCGCGGGTCCGGAGTCGACGATCAGGACGCTGCCGACGCATCGCGCGTCGCCGTACACCGCCGGGCTGCCGTCGACGGCCGGGTCGCCCACGACGAACTCCTGGCGCAGCAGGGGCACGCCCCCGATGGTCGCGTCGAAGCGGGAGTGGCAGGTGCCCGGCCGCTCGCCGTAGCGGCCGAAGACGATCTCCTCCCGCCAGTGCACGGACGCGCCCTCCTCCAGCGTCAGCCGGACGATCACGCGGTGGGCGCAGCCGGCCGCGAGGACGGTGGGCTCGGGCGCGTACCGCAGCGTGGCGCCCGCTCCGACGCGTGCCTCGACGACCGAGACCGACTCGCCCGGCCCTGGGAGCACGAGCGTGCTCGCCACCGAGGCGATCTCCAGGGAGGTGCCCGGGGCCACGTCGATGCGGAGCTCCAGGTGGTCGCCACCGAGCGGTCCCGCCGCGGTCGACACCAGATGGACCGTGCCGGGCCAGGTCTGGCGCAGGGTCAGCGGCGGGTCGGACCTGAGCGTGCCCAGCACGGTACGCCCGCCCACCCGCTCGGTGGAGATGGCCGCCCGCGCGTCGAACGACCTCCTGTTCCGTGACGGCACGCCCGTACCGGGGCCTTCCTGAATCGTGGTGCTCATCTCTTCCTGGGCGCGGCTCGCCGGTTCAGGCGTTGGTCGTCGGGACGGCGGGGCCGTGCGGGTGCTCTCGCGCGTGGGTGAAGGACTCGACCACGCCGTGCACCCACTCGGCGACCGCGTACACCTCCGGCACTTCCCTGATCGAGGTGAACAGGACCGGCTTGCCGTCGCGCACGGCCGCCGCGTCCCTGGACATCACGGTCAGGTCGGCTCCCACGTGCTTGGCCAGGTCGGTCTTGTTGATGATCAGCAGGTCGGCGGTGGTGACGCCCGGACCCCCTTTGCGCGGCACCTTGTCGCCGCCGGAGACGTCCAGCACGAAGATCTGCTGGTCGGCGAGCCCCCTGCTGAAGGTCGCGGTCAGGTTGTCCCCGCCGCTCTCCACGATCACGAGGTCCAGCGGGCCGAAGCGTTCCTCCAGGGTCTCGACCGCGTCGAGGTTGGCCGCGATGTCGTCGCGGATGGCGGTGTGCGGGCAGCAGCCGGTCTGCACGGCGACGATGCGCTCGGGGTCGAGCACCCCGGCCCTGCGCAGGAAGTCGGCGTCCTCGGTGGTGTAGATGTCGTTGGTGACCACGCCCAGGCGGAGTATCGGGCCGAGCGTGCGGCACAGCGCGGCGACCAGCGCGGTCTTGCCACTCCCCACGGGGCCGCCGACGCCGAGGCGCAGCGCCCTTCCGTGCGGGTCGGGGGAGTGGTGACGGTCGTCGTGGTTAGCTGACAAAGAGCCGTACCTCCGTGCGTAGGTGCTGTTCAGCCAGCAGATCGAGAGCGGGAGCGGCATGCGCGGGAAGGTCCTCCCACGCGGTGCGGGCGCGAGCCGTGCGCGCCACGCCTTCCAAGTCGGGCACGAGGCCGGCGAGCACGCGATGCACGACGACAGGGTCGAGCCCGAGTAGCCGGACCGCCGCGGTGGCCGGTCCGGTGATCGAGGTGTACGCGGTGGCGAGCGCCGCGTCGTGGGGTGCGCATCCCGCCGCGGCGGCCACCGCGCCGAGGGCGATCGGGTGATGTGCGCCGTCCGGCACGGCCCGCGCCGGCGCGTCCAGCGCCGTGGACGGCCAGATCCGGCGGCCGGTTCTCAGCAGCAGCCTGCCCTGGGTGCGGCTCGCGCTCCGCTGCGCCGGTGAGGCCGTACGGGCGTCGGCCTCCGCGTCCAGCTCGCGCCACGGGCGCGTGCCGTCCTCGCCGGAGGCGCACAGCTCGCAGGCCGGCGCCGCCGGGGGCCCCGGCCCCCCGCCCGGCAGATAGGAAGACCAAACCACATAACACAACTAACCCCCAAATCTAAGAGGTGTTGGGTTGTTTGTTTGTTAAGTT
>NZ_JBFBIK010000095.1:10351-30530 GCF_040685555.1 Sphaerisporangium sp. NPDC088356 | reverse complement strand
CCCGCGGGGTGGGGCCGGCCGGGTCACCCCGGGCCGGCCACACACCTGCCGGGCGCGCCGCCGGGCGCGTCCGACCAGGTGGTCCTCCTCCGCATCCGATGGCGGGGCGCGCCGGACCGATGGCCGCCCTGCCCGATCCGATGGCTTGCCGAAAGGAGCTGCCATGGCCACCCGTGCCCCCGACAACCTGGCGGCGATCCCGCCTCATCCGCCGGTGCGGTCCGGACCCGGGACGCACCGGCGCCACCTGGTGCACCGGATGGACGTCAAGGCCTCGCCTTACGCCTACGTCGCCCCGTTCTTCCTGCTGTTCTGCGCGTTCGGGTTGTTCCCCCTCGCGTACACCGCCTGGGTGAGCCTGCACGACTGGACGCTGCTGTCCGACGTGCACAAGTTCGTCGGGCTCGACAACTTCACCGCGCTGCTCGGCGACGACTACTTCTGGAACGCCACGTTCAACACGCTGTCCATCGGCGTGCTGTCGACGGTGCCCCAGCTGCTGCTGGCCATCTGGCTCGCGCACCTGCTGAACCGCCCGCTACGGGCCCAGACCCTGTTCAGGGTCACGCTGCTGCTGCCGAACGTGACCAGCGTGGTCGCCGTCGTCGTCATCTTCAGCCAGCTCTTCGGCCGGGACTACGGCCTGATCAACTGGGTGCTGTCCTGGTTCGGCGCCGGCTCCGTCGACTGGAACGCCGGCACCGCCACCTCCCACACCGCGATCTCCATCATGATCATGTGGAGGTGGACGGGCTACAACACGCTGATCTTCCTGGCGGCGATGCAGGCCGTGCCGCGCGAGCTGTACGAGGCCGCCACCATCGACGGCGCGAGCGGGTTCACCCAGCTCCGCAAGATCACCGTCCCGATGATCCGGCCCACGATCGTGTTCGTGGTCATCACCTCCACGATCGGCGCCATGCAGGTGCTCGCCGAGCCGCTGCTGTTCGGCACCTACAGCGTCACCGGCGGTCCCGACCGCCAGTACCAGACGCTGTCGCTGTTCATCTACGAGAACTTCACCAAGCTGGACTTCGGCTACGCCTCTGCCGTCTCCTGGATGATGTTCATCTTCATCGTCGTCATCGCGGGTGTGAACTACCTGCTGACCCGCCGGACGAGAGGAAGCCTGACGTGAACCGGCCCCTCGGAGCGAGCACGGCCCGCACGCTCACCTACCTCACCCTGCTGGCGGTGGCGTTCTTCTCGGCCCTCCCGCTGTACTACAGCGTGGTCGTCGCCTCGCGCGACAACTCGGCGCTGGCCGACGTGCCGCCCCCGCTGCTGCCGGGCGGCAACCTCCTCGCCAACGTGGAACGGGTCTTCGACACCGTGCCCTTCGCGCTCGCGCTGCTGAACTCCGTCCTGGTGTCCGGCGCCATCGCGATCTCGGTGATGTTCTTCTCCACCCTGGCCGGGTTCGCCTTCGCCAAGCTGCGCTTCCGCGGCGGCAAGATCCTGCTGGTGGTCACCGTGGCGACCATGATGGTGCCGACCCAGCTCGGCATCATCCCGCTGTACCTGCTCATGGTGAAGCTGGAGTGGACCGGCTCCATGTACGCGCTGGTCGTCCCCGCGCTCACCAACGCCTTCGGCGTGTTCTTCATGACGCAGTACCTGTCGCGTGCGCTGCCGACCGAGCTGCTGGAGGCCGGCCGGGTCGACGGCTGTACCACCTGGGGCCTGTTCTGGCACGTGGTGCTCCCGGCCGCGCGACCGGCGGCGGCCGTCCTCGGCATGCTGACCTTCATGTCCGCGTGGAACGACTACTTCTGGCCGCTGGTCGTGCTGACCCCGGAGAACCCCACCGTGCAGGTCGCGCTGTCGACGCTCGCCGCCGGGTACGTCAGCGACTACGCGCTCAGCCTGACCGGCACGGCACTGGGCACGCTGCCGCTGGTCATCGTGTTCGCCCTGCTCGGGAAGCAGGTCATCGGAGGAATCATGCAAGGAGCTGTGAAGGGATGACCATGACCGTCACCACTCGGGGGACCCTGCCTTCATATCTGACGGAGGGACGGGCGGTCTTCCCCGAAGGCTTCATATGGGGCGCCGCCACGGCGTCCTACCAGATCGAGGGGGCCGCCAGGGACGACGGCCGCGGCCCCTCGGTCTGGGACACCTTCTCCCGCACGCCCGGCAAGGTCGCCTTCGGGCACACCGGTGACGTGGCCTGCGACCACTACTACCGCTACGCCGACGACGTGCGGCTGATGAGCGATCTCGGCCTCGGCGCCTACCGGTTCTCCATCGCGTGGCCGCGCGTGCAGCCGGACGGCAGCGGGCCGATCAACACCCGGGGCCTCGACTTCTACGACCGCCTCGTCGACGAGCTGGCCGGCGCCGGCATCACGCCGTACGTCACCCTCTACCACTGGGACCTGCCCCAGACGCTGGAGGACCGCGGCGGCTGGACCAACAGGGACACCGCGTACCGGCTGGCCGAATACGCCGAGGCCGTCCACGCCCGCCTGGGTGACCGGGTGCGTAACTGGGCCACGCTGAACGAGCCCTGGGTGCAGGCCTTCCTCGGGTACGGCTCCGGTGTGCACGCGCCCGGACGCCAGGACCCCGCGTCCGCGCTGATCGCCGCGCACCACTTCCTGCTCGGCCACGGCCTCGCCACCCAGGCGCTCCGCACGGCAGGGGCGGAGGAGATCATGCTGGTCATCAACTCCTCGCCCGTGCTCACCCCGGCGCAGGGCAACGACCCCGCCGCCGAGCCGTCGGAGGCCGACGCCGAGGCCGTGAACCGCGTCGACTGCCTGCTCAACCGGCAGATCCTCGACCCCGTGCTGCGCGGGAGCTACCCGGCCGAGGTGCTGGAGATCGTCGAGCGGATCGCCGGTCTCGACCACATCCACGACGACGACCTCGGCGACATCCACCAGCGGACCGACGTCATCGGCGTCAACTACTACAACCCCTGCATCGTGCAGGCGAGCCCGGGAGAGCCCTCCAACCCCGCGTGGCCCGGCACCGAGGACATCCTGTTCCCCGCCCTCGACGTCCCGAAGACCGCCATGGAGTGGCCGATCGTCCCCACGGGACTGTCGCGCCTGCTGCTGCGCCTGTCGCACGACTACCCGGAGGTCGGCCTGATGGTCACCGAGAACGGCGCCGCCTTCGACGACGTGGTGACCAGGACGGACGCGGGGGAGCGGGTCCACGACGCCGACCGCACGGCCTACATCGACTCGCACCTGCGGGCCGTGCACGCCGCCATCGAGGGCGGGGCCGACCTGCGCGGCTACCTCGTGTGGTCGCTGCTGGACAACTTCGAGTGGGCCGAGGGCTACCACCGCAGGTTCGGCATCGTCCACATCGACTTCGCCACGCAGCGGCGGCTACTCAAGGACAGCGCGGAGTGGTACCGCGGAGTCATCAGGGAGAATGGGCTGGCATGAGACGACCCACCTTGGAGGCGGTCGCCGCCCGTGCGGGGGTGTCGAAGTCCAGCGTCTCCCGGGTGGTGAACGGCGAGGCCACGGTGAGCCCGCAGATCCGTGACCTGGTGATCCGGGCCGTGCGCGAGCTGGGTTACGTTCCGAACGGCGCGGCCAGGAGCCTCGCGACCCAGCGCACCAGCGCGGTCGCGGTGATCGTCTCCGACCCTCCCAAGGGGCTGGTGTCCGACGACCCGATGTTCTCCGCGGTCGTCCGCACGGTGAGCCGCGAGCTGGAGGCGGCGGGCAAGCAGGTCACGCTCATGCTCGCCGGGTCGCCCGAGAGCCAGCTCCGGGTGGAGCAGTTCGTGGCCGCCGGGCACGTGGCGGGGGTCATGCTCGTGTCGATGCACGGCGCCGACCCCCTGCCGGGTTCCCTGGCGCGGATGGGCGTCCCCATGGTGTCGCACGGCAAGTCCGTCGCCGGGGTGCCGTACGTCGACAACGACAACCTGGGCGGCGCGACCGTGGCCGTCAAGCACCTGCTGGACATGGGGCGGCGGCGCATCGCGACGATCACCGGCCCGCTCGACATGGTGGCCTCACAGGACCGTCTCACGGGTTACCGTGAGACCCTGCGGGACACCGGTCGCCGGTCGATCGTCGCCATCGGCGACTTCACCCGGATCTCCGGCGCCGAGGGCATGCGGCAGCTTCTCGACGACGACCCGGCCCTGGACGCCGTGTTCGCGGCCAACGACCTGATGGCCATCGGCGCCCTGCGCGCCCTGCGCGAGGCGGGGCGGCGGGTGCCCGAGGACGTCGCGGTCGTGGGCTTCGACGACATAGAGGCCGCGTCCTACACCACGCCGCCGCTGACCACCGTGCGAAGTTCCATGCGGGACCAGGCGCTGGCCACGGCGAGGCTGCTGCTCGGCCTGTTCGAAGGCGGGTCCGGCGTCCCGGTCATCATGCCCAACGAACTGGTGATCAGGGAGTCGGCGTGATCACATCATCGTGGAGGGCACAGGTATGAGACGACCGACTCTCGAGGCCGTGGCGGCACGGGCGGGGGTGTCCCGTGCCACGGTCTCCCGGGTGGTCAACGGAGGGACGACCGTCACGGCGGAGCTGCGTGAGGCGGTGATGCGGGCGGTGGACGAGATGGGCTACGTGCCCAACCTCGCGGCGCGGAGCCTGGTCACCCAGCGGACCGACTCGATCGCGCTGGTGGTCTCCGAACCGCCGACGAGGGTCTTCTCCGACGACCCGATGTTCTCCACGGTCATCCGCTCCGCCAGCGCGGAGCTGGAGGCCGCCGACAAGCAGGTCATACTGATGCTCGCCGGCACCCCGACGAGCCACGCCCGCGTGGAGCGCTACCTCACGGGCGGGCACGTCGACGGCGTCATGCTGATCTCGATGCACGGCGCCGATCCGCTCCCGGCCGCGATCATGCGCATGCGTGTCCCCGTGGTCTCGCACGGCAGGCCCGCCGTCAACGTGAACCTGCCCTACGTCGACAACGACAACGTGGGCGGCGCCGAGGCGGCCGTACGCCACCTGCTCGACCGGGGACGCCGGCGCATCGCCACGATCGCGGGGCCGCCCGACATGATCGGGGGCCAGGACCGGCTGGCCGGGTACCGCTCGGTGCTCCAGGGTTCCGACCGGCGCTCCATCGTCGCGATAGGAGACTTCACCCGCGAGTCGGGAGCGATCGCCATGAGGCAGCTTCTGGAGGACGATCCCGGGCTCGACGCCGTCTTCGTCGCCAACGACCTGATGGCGATCGGGGCGCTCCAGGCGCTCCGGCAGGCGGGCCGCCGGGTGCCCGACGACGTGGCCGTGGTCGGGTTCGACGACATCGAGGCCGCGTCGTACACCGAGCCCCCGCTGACGACGGTCCGCCAGCCGTTCCGCGAGCAGGCGGCGGCCATGGTGCGGCTGCTGCTCCGCCTCCTCGAAGGCGGCCCGGCCGATCCGGTGGTCCTCCCCACCGAACTGATCGTCCGCGAGTCCGCGTAGAAGCGCCGCGACGCCGCCTGCCATAAGGCCCACATAAAGGGGCCCCGGCAGGCGGCGTTCGCGCGTTCACGGGCCCCTCAGGGCCGTAGGTGCGCGTGCCAGGCGCGACTTCCCTCTCCTGACCGGCGAGGCGATGACGGCCGTTCCCCTCCCGACAACTTCGGTAGTCTTGACAATAAAATTGTTCGGTGAGACCGTTGGGTCATGGACGAAGCGGCGGAGACCGAAACCGCCGCGGGGGCCGGCACATCACAGACGGCTTGGAGGCTTGAGATGGACGCGTTGCACAGAGGCTGGGACATGTATCTCCACACGCTGGACCAGTACCTCACCCACTTCCCCGACAAGTTCGCGCTGGTGGTGTCCGGTGCCGGTCCGCGAGAGGGCGGCGAGCCGGTCTGGAAACTGCTGGAGCGCGGGCTCGGGGTCAAGGGCGAGATCGTGCAGGGCGACCGGGTGCGGCTCACCCCGGAGGGCCTGGAGCCGATCGAGGGCGTCGCCGACTACGTGGCCCCGGGCTTCCTGGGAGTGCGCACCGGAGACGGGCTCTACCGGTTCGTCGCGGGACTGCACGACACGGTGGTGATCGGCCGGCACATCTTCTCCGACGACGCCGACCCCGAGGACGTCGAGCGGGCCTGGCAGGACTGGCTCGCCAAGCTGTTCGCCTAGCCCGTCTTCCCGCTGCCTACAAAGCAGCGAGAGGGGGCGGTGAATCCCGCTCGGTTATTTGTTCGTGAACAAATGCACAGTCCTCGGAAAGAGAAAGATAAATGACGAACTCGACCGCCCGCGCCGATCTGTCCATCGCGATCGTCCTGGTCCTCGTCTCCGGTACCATCGGCGTAGGCGGCCACGGGAAGAGGACCCCGGGCACCACCTGGGACTGAATGAGGACGGGTGACGATGCTGGTCGAGTTGACGATGCACCGCACCACCACCTCGCAGGCTTCGGCCAATTCTCCGATCGACGGAATACGCATATTGGCACTCCTGCCCGAAAAATGGCATAAAGACCTCAGACAGGGCAATGGCGACATCATCATCCGTGTCGACACCGCGGACGACACCACCAGCGCCCAGATCCAGGCCACTGTGAACGCGGCTCTCACCGACCCGGCAATCAGCCACTGGCAACTGCGCGCCTGCGAAACCCTCAGCACCGACGACGGCTCGTAATCTCTCTCTGATTCTTTCTTCCCGAAGGATGTAGAGAACCCGTCGCCGGCTCCGACCCAGGTGTGCGAGGCGCCCACAGCGGGTGCCCGGACCTGAGGAGCGCGAGCCGTGAAGTACATGCTGATGATCTACATGAACACCGACACCTGGGACACCCTGTCGGAGCAGCAGCGTGACGAGGTGTTCGCCGGCCACGACGCGTTGATCAAGGCGATCACCGAATCCGGCGAGATGGTCGCCACCGAGGCGCTGGCCGACCCGGCGACCAGTTCCACCGTGCGGGTGCGCGGCGGGGTCACCGAGGCGACGGACGGGCCGTACGCCGAGGCCAAGGAGTTCTTCTGCGGCTACTACCTGGTCGACTGCGACAGCAGGGAGCGCGCCGTCGAACTCGCGGCCCAGATCCCTGACGCGAGGTACACCGGCGTCGAGGTTCGCCCGCTCATGGGCGACGGCGGCACTGACGCCTGACCCCGCACCTCGCGGGGAAGATCTTCTGGGGCGTCCCCGAATCCGGGCGGAAGCCGGCCGGGCGGGGCGACGAGGGCCGGGACGCGGGGAACCGAGTCCCGGCCCTCGCCATGCGGGCGGGCGGCCCCGCTCCCCGGCCCGCTTCGCGCAGGAAGATCATGAAGAACGCGCTCCCTCATGCGGGACACCTCACGGACATCTCCCGTCTTGCCGTATGCAAGATCCTTTGGCCACCCGTGCGAGGAACGGTCAAGGGCGGGCCAGAAACCGCTCCCTGAAAACGCCGCGCGTTCCCGCAGCTCAGTGGTGGTTGTTTCGATTTAAACGGATCTCCAGGGAGCGCTCCCTCAGACGCACTCCGAAATGCCCGATCATGTGCAGCACGTTTCCAGCCGGTTAATTAGGGCCTTGACAGGCGTTGTCGGAGGAGAGCACTCTCTCGTTGAGAGAGCGCTCCCCGAGCCCCTGTGGTACTACCCCCCACTTCAGGAGACGCGATGCCGCCGTCCCCAAATTCTCCTCGCAACCGCCTGGCCCTGCTCGTCGCCCTGGCGGTCGCCCTGATCATGTCCTGTCTGACGATCGTGCCCGCCATGGCCGCCGACACGTTGCTTTCCCAAGGGAAGCCGGCGACGGCCTCGTCCACGGAAAACGCGGTCTTCCCGGCCTCCGCGGCCGTTGACGGCAACGCCGGGACCCGCTGGTCGAGCGGCTTCGCCGACCCGCAGTGGATCCAGGTCGATCTGGGCGCCACCGCCACCATCTCCCAGGTGGTGCTGAACTGGGAGGCCGCCTACGGCAAGGCGTTCCAGATCCAGACCTCGGCCGACGCCGCCACCTGGACCAACGTCTACACGACCACGACCGGCACCGGCGGCAACCAGACCCTCGCGGTCAACGGGTCCGGCCGCTACGTGCGCCTTTACGGCACCCAGCGCTCCACCCAGTACGGCTACTCGCTGTGGGAGTTCCAGGTCTTCGGCACCACCGGCGGCACCAGCACGCCGACCCCGACGCCGACCATCACCCCCACCGGTGACCCCGGTGGTGACAAGCTCCTGTCGTACAACAAGCCCGGCGTGGCCTCCAGCTCGCAGAGCGACGGCAACTGCTACGAGTGCACCCCCGCCAGGGCGTTCGACCGCGACCCGGCCAGCCGCTGGGCCACCAGCTCCACCACCGGCTGGGTGGACCCGGGCTGGATCTACGTCGACCTCGGCGCGACCGCCCAGATACACAAGGTGATCCTCCAGTGGGACCCGGCCTACGCCAAGGCCTTCCAGATCCAGGTCTCACCGGACGCCGCCAACTGGACCTCGATCTACTCCACGACCACGGGCACCGGGTTCAAGCAGACCTTGACCGTGAACGGCACCGGCCGCTACGTGCGGATGTACGGCACCCAGCGCTCCTCGGCCTACGGCTACTCGCTGTGGGAGTTCCAGGTGTGGGGCACCGGCGGCGCGCCCATCACCCCGCCCCCGCTGCCGCCCGACCCCCGCAACCCCCCGCAGCTGGTGTGGAGCGACGAGTTCAACAGCGGCGCCGGCACCAAGCCCGACCCGGCCAAGTGGGTCTCCGACTTCGGCACCGGCCAGAACGCCGAGCTGCAGTACTACACCAACAACAACAACACCTCCACCGACGGCGCGGGCAACCTCGTGATCGAGGCCCGCAAGGAGACCACCGCCGGATCCGCCTGCCCCGGCGGCCCTTGCCAGTACACCTCCGGGCGCATCAACACCGGCACCAAGTTCAGCTTCACCTACGGCCGCGTCGAGGCCCGGATCAAGGTGCCCAAGGGCAACGGCCTGTGGCCCGCGTTCTGGATGATGGGCGCCGACTTCCTCACCGGTCGTCCCTGGCCGTACAACGGCGAGGTCGACATCATGGAGATCCTCGG
This sequence comes from Sphaerisporangium sp. NPDC088356, assembly GCF_040685555.1. Taxonomy (NCBI): domain Bacteria; kingdom Bacillati; phylum Actinomycetota; class Actinomycetes; order Streptosporangiales; family Streptosporangiaceae; genus Sphaerisporangium; species Sphaerisporangium sp. NPDC088356. Next base: position 21,563 of record NZ_JBFBIK010000095.1, on the reverse strand, counting down.
CAAGGACACCAAGACCGCCTACTCCACGATCCACGCGCCGGCCTACAACGGCGGCGGCGGCATCGGCTCGCCGTACACCCTGCCGGGCGGGGCGGACTTCGCCGACGACTTCCACGTGTGGGCCATGAACTGGGACAGCAAGGGCATCGTCTACACCCTCGACGGCCGCACGGTCTTCACGCTGGACAAGGCGCAGGTCGAGGCGACGCGTGGCCCGTGGGTCTACGACCACCCGTTCTACCTGATCCTCAACCTCGCCGTGGGCGGCGACTGGCCCGGTCCGCCGGACGCCTCCACCGGGTTCCCGAAGCGAATGCTCGTCGACTACGTCCGCGTCTACCAGTAGGCGCACGGGTTCCGGTACGGCCAGGGGCCGTACCGGAACCGTCCTCACAAAGGAGACTCCTCAATGGATCGGGACATCCCCCCACCCCGTATCCGGCGGCGCCGCACACGTACGGCCTTGCTGATCGGCGCCCTCGCGGCGCTGCTCGGCGGGTCCATCGTGACCGCCGCCACGCCGGCCAGCGCGGCCGACGCCCTGATTTCGCAGGGCAGGACGGCCACCGCCTCCTCCACCGAGAACGCCGGCACCCCCGCCTCCGCCGCCGTCGACGGCAACGGCGGCACCCGCTGGTCGAGCGCGGCCAGTGACCCCCAGTGGCTGCAGGTCGACCTGGGCGCGACCGCCACGGTCAGCCAGGTCGTGCTGAACTGGGAGAACGCGTACGCCACCGACTACACCATCCAGACGTCCGCGAACGGCAGCGCGTGGACGACGATCAAGACCGTGACCGGCGCCACCGGCGGCAACCAGACGCTCGCCGTCTCGGGCACCGGCCGCTACGTCAGGTTGCAGACCACCAAGCGCGCCACCCAGTGGGGCGTCTCGCTCTGGGAGTTCCAGGTGTTCGGCACCGGCGGCGCCGCGCCTCCCACGCAGCCCCCTGGCAACGTCGTGCGCGTGGCGGAGTTCCTCGCGGACTGCCCGTTCAGCCACCGCTTGCCCGACGACCCGATCATCTTCCCGGGCCTGCCCGGCGCCTCCCACATGCACAGCTTCTTCGGCAGCACGACGACCAACGCGAACAGCACGGTCGGCAGCCTGCAGAACGCGAACAGCAACTGCAACCCGGCCGTCGACAAGTCGGCGTACTGGGTGCCCACCTTCTACAAGGACAACGTCCCTGTGGAGCCGGTCATTACCACGTTCTACTACCTGGGCGAGGGTGTGCGTAACGACATCGTCGCTCAGACCCAGCCCCTGCCCCTGGGCCTGCGGATCGTGGCCGGCAACGCCAAGGCGACCGCGCCGGACGCGACCACCATCTCCCGCTGGTCGTGCCTGCACGCGGGCGAGGTCAACCCCGGCAAGGACTTCGTCAACTGCCCGGCCGGCACCATGCTGGAGTCGTACCTCGACTTCCCGCAGTGCTGGAACGGCAGGGACCTGGACTCGGCGGACCACAAGAGCCACATGGCCTACCCGGTCAACGGCGCCTGCCCCGCCACCCACCCGGTCCCGGTGCCGAAGCTGCGCCAGGTCCTGCGGTACCCGGTCACCGGTGACCCGTCGCACTTCCGGCTCGCGTCGGGAGCGGGGTTCACCATGCACGGCGACTTCTTCAACGCCTGGCCCGAGGCCGAGATGGCGCGCCGCGTGAACGACTGCATCCGTCCGATCATCAAGTGCGGAGCCGACGGCCGCCCATGAGCCGCAGGTTCCGGTAGATACTCCCAGGGGCGGGGAGTGCGGCTACGCCGAATCCGCCGCCTCGCCCCTGGGGCACCACCAGTCGAGAGGACCCGGCATGAGATTCTTCGCGCGGTCGGCCGCGACCGCCGTGTTGCTCGCCGCGTCGCTCGCCACGGGGTGCGCCGCCACGCCACCGGCCCCGCGCCCCCCGGCGGCGCCGGGCGGCCAGGCCACCGCCCCTTCCCCCGCGGCCTGCCCGGCCGCGGGGGACTTCGGCCCCACCGACGTCGCCTGGGTCGAGCTGATGATCCCGATGGACGAGCTGGCCCTGCGCATGCTGGCCCTGGTCCAGGACAAGTCCGCCGACCCGGACATGAAGCGGCTGGCCGCACGGATCAGCACGGCCCACCGCTCGGAGCTGGTGAAGCTCCGCCAGCTCCTGCTGCGGTCGGGCGTGCCGGAGACCAACCCCCACCAGGGACACAACATGCCCGGCATGGTGACCCCCGAGGAGCTCGGCGCCATCGGCCGCACCTCGGGCGCCGCGTTCGACCGCCTGGTCACCGAGCACCTTCGCGAGCACCTGAAGCAGTCGGTCGTGGTGGCCCAGGGCGAGCAGCGCTCGGGCACCAACCAGGACACCAAGACCCTCGCCGCCGGCATGGAGAAGAGCAGGGCGTCCCAGCTCGCCGACCTCGACCGGCTCGCCGGCTGAGCCCTCCCGGCGTCAGCCGGCGAAGACGGACGACAGCCGCGGCCAGTGCGCCGCCGCGCACAGGACCGGTGGACCTGGTGGGTCTCCGGACTCGTGTGGACGGGATCCCGCCGGCCGGGCCGGGTGCGCCAACACCCGGTCCGGCGCGCCACCCCTGGTCACACGGACGCGCCGGGCCCTCCATCAACCGGCGAGTCCGGGGCGAGGGGCAACCGGAGGACGAAGCGGGCGCCGCCGGTACAGGACTCCTCCACGGTCAGGGTCCCGTCATGGGACATGGCGATGTCCCTGGCGATCGTCAGGCCGAGGCCGGCGCCGCCGCGCCCGCGGCTGCGGGCGGGGTCCAGCCGGGTGAACGGTTCGAAGATGCGTTCCCGGTCGGCCTCCGCGACGCCCTCGCCGTCGTCGGCCACGGTCAGCACCGCCGCCCCGCCGTCGAGGCACACCTGGACCTGCACCATGCTGCAGGCGTACCGCTCGGCGTTCGCCATCAGGCTGGTGATCACCCGGGCGATCTGGGTGCGTACGACCTCGACGGTGACCCGGGGATCCAGTCTCAGCCGCACCATGCGGCGAAACCTTCTGGGGTGCAGCTGTGCCTGGACCAGCTCGCCCAGGTCCACCGGCTCGCGCTCGACGGGCTCGCCCGCCCTCAGCCGGGCGAGCAGGAGCAGGTCGGTGACGATCTGCTGCAGGCGGTTGACGTCGCCGAGCGCGCGGTTGAGCAGGCTGATCAGGTCGGTGTCGTCCGGGTGCAGCTGCGCCTCCTCCAGTTGGGCGCGAAGCCCGGCCACAGGGGTGCACAGCTCGTGCGAGGCGTCCGCGATGAGCCGCCGTTGCTGGTCGAGCAGTCGTTCCAGCCGGCCCGCGCCGTCCGCGATGTCTTCCCGGCGCCCGGCGGGCATGTCCGGAAACCGAGCTGGAACTTCGTGCTGACACATGATCCGTACCTTCGTTCCTCGCTGACATGAACAGAAGTGGTTCGTCTAGCGGGGAGCCCCGCGTTCGACTCCCACGATGCCGTTTCCGCGGGGTCCGGGTCATCGTGGCCAGCCCCCACTGCGCGTTCACGCCACCGGGGTCCTCCTATGCCTGCTAGCTGCAATGCCCGGGGAAGTACTCGCTGGAATCCTTGAAGGGTGTCAGCGCACTGCTTGGTCGTCGATGCCAACGCCCGGTTCCCCGAGCCGCCCGCGACCCGCCCAAGCGCGAGGAGATCACCGTCGTCGGCATGGCGCGCAACGGCAAGAAATCGCCTCAAAAATGCATTGACCAGTACAAATGCATATACATCCGGCACCTAGCCTTGTAATGGTCAGCGGTAAACTGGGGTTCGTGCGTGCGGGCATCCTGTCGCCTCTACTGCGCACGACGCGCCCGGCTCTCGTGCTGGGCATATTGGTCGGCGTCTCGTGTGTGGTGATCGAGACAGGCCTGAGCCGCTTGATCAAACAGGTCGCGCCCGTGACCTCGTTCGGCATGATCTACCTGCTCGGCGTCCTTGTGACCACGAACCTCTGGGGTCTCGGCCTGGCTCTGACGACCGCGCTGGTCAGCGGCGAGCGCGAGGCCATGACGGGACGCAGCAGCATCTGGTCTCGCTCGGGCTGGAACTGCGGCCCGCGGCACTCCGCGTCCCGCCCGAGTCGCGCGAGCTCAGGGAAAGCCTCGATCATGCCGTGGACGTGGGAGGACCCGAGGAATGGAAGCGGTGCGCGGATGGTCGGTCAGGTCTCGCTTCACGCTGTTCAGTGCCGTGGTGGCCGCGCTGCTGTGCACGCTGTGCGCCACGGTCCTCATGGTGACCATCCATCGCCTGGTGACGGGATACCTCACCGACGAGGTGGCATCCGCGGGAGGTCGCGTCGCGTCGGAGCTGGAGGTGCAGGGCCGGCTCCCCGATCTTCTCGCGCACGGCCAGATCCGCCACATCCAGATGGTCGGCCCGCAGGGGGCGGTCGTCGCGGCCACCGACACGATGCGGGGAAAGCCGCCGATGGCCGCCTTCACCCCCGAGGGCGGCAGGAGAACCGCCCATTCCGTGGTGTGCGGCGGGGCGTTCCCCGGCCGCGAGTGCCACATCGTGGTCGCCCATCGGGTCTACGTCAACGGCGGGAAATGGACCATCTACAGCGCCGCCCCTGTCATCCCCGCTCTGGTCGACGGCAGGCTCACCGCTCTGGTGCTGGGCGTGGGAGTGCTGCTCACCATCGCCATCTCCTACCTCGGCAACCGGATCGTCGCCTGCACCCTCCAGCCGGTCGAGGCCATCCGATCGGAGCTGGACGAGATCAACGCCACCTGCCCGGGCCGCCGGGTCCCGGTCCCCGAGAGCCACGACGAGATCTTCCAACTGGCCGAGAGCGTCAACCACACCCTGGGGCGGCTGCAGGCCGCGATGGAGCAGCAGCGACGGCTCACCTCCGACGCCTCCCACGACCTGCGCAGCCCGATCACCGCCATGCGCGCCGAGGTGGAGGACGCGCTGATGGCCCCCGAGCAGGCGGACGTGAACGTCCTCGGCGTCGCCGTGCTCAGCGGCCTCGATCGCCTCCAGGCGATCGTGCGTGACCTGCTGACCATCGCCCGGCTGGAGGCCGGGATGCCCTGCGCCCGTGACCAGGTCGACCTGTCCGAGCTGGTCACCTCGGAGATGGACGCCCGCCATCCGGCCAAGCGCATCGACCGCGACCTGGAGGAAGCAGTCCTGGTGCTGGCCGACCGGCTGCGGCTGGCCAGGCTGATCACCAACCTGGTCGACAACGCCGAACGGCACGCCGACACCGCGATCACCGTCAGGGTGTACCGCGCCCGCGGCGGCGGCGACCGGCGCTTCGCCACCGGCGCCGCGGTGCTGGAGGTCCTCGACGACGGCGCCGGAATCGATCCCGACAAGCGCGAGCTGGTGTTCCAGCGGTTCGCCCGGCTGGACGCCGCACGCAGCAGGGACTCCGGCGGCACCGGGCTCGGCCTGCCGATCGCCCGGCAGATCGCCGAGACGACCGGCGGCACCCTCACCATCGGTGACAGCCCGCGCGGCGCGCGCTTCGTCCTGCGCCTCCCACTCGCCCCGATCGCGCTCGGCGGCCCCCCTGCCCCGCGAGGTGACGCGTACGGATGACCCTCGCCGGCCAGGGTGTGCGCGCCGGGCGGGCTAGAGCAGCGAGAGCTGGCCCGACCCGGCGAGCGGGTCGCGGCGCTTCCTGAGGTGCCGCCACTGGGGCAGGTCGTCGAGATACGACCACGACAGCCTGTGGTGGGGCGTCGGCCCGTGCTCGGCCAGGGCCCGCTGGTGGCCGGGGGAGGGGTAGCCGGAGCTGCCGTCGAACCCGTAACCCGGATGCTCCGGGGCAAGGGCCGCCATCAGCCGGTCGCGATGCACCTTGGCCAGCACCGACGCCGCGGCCACGGTCACCGAGCGCTGGTCGGCCTTGATTTCGCACCGCACCCGCCACGGCCTGCCGATGAAGTCGTGCCCGCCATCGAGGATCACCGCGTCGGGGCGCCGCGGCAGGGCCGCGAGCGCCCGCAGCGTGGCCCGGCGCAGCGCTTCGGTCATGCCCACCTCGTCGATCTCCTCGGGCCCCGCCGCGCCGATGGCATGACACCTCAGCCAGCCCGGCAGCACCTCGGCGAACCGCTCGCGGTGCGCCCGGGCGAGCAGTTTGGAGTCGGTCAGCCGGACGGGACGCTCGCCGCGTCCGGGCAGCTCGGGCGGCGGGCTCAGGTCCGTGACGGCGGCGCACACCACGACCGGCCCGGCCCAGGCGCCACGGCCGACCTCGTCGACCCCGGCGATCAGCACGGCTCCCGCGGCGCGCAGCTCGTCCTCGATCTCGTAGCCCGCGGCCCGGCGCGGGGCGGCGGCGGGCGTGGGCGGCACGGCCTCCATGCCGGGCAGCGTGCCGGTCACAGCGACGCCTCGTGGGAGTGGCGGGCTTCGAGCAGGGCGGGGTCGGACATCTCGGGGTCCGGTCGCCGCTCCATGCGGCCGAGGCTATCGAAGTATCTTTGAGGTAACCAGTATCTCCTGGATACCGTCTGGCTCGGCAGTGAGACGCACGGCCGGAGCGGGAGCGAGACATGGGCGGCATCGTCATCTTCGGAGCGGACTGACGGGGGGACGCCGGGACTAGATGGCCGCCGGCTGCTGGCGGTGGGAGAAGGCCTTGCCGAGCAGGAACTCCTCCACCACCAGCGTCGCGGCGCCGAGCGCGACCGCGTCGGGCCCAAGCCGCCCGAGCACGATGGAGGCCGTCTCGAACGGCTGGGACAGGGAGTTCTCCAGGACGGCCTTCTTGATCTTCGGCAGCTCGTGCCGGCCCAGCAGGTGCCCGGCCCAGCCGCCGATGACGATGCGCTCGGGGTTGAACAGGTTGATGAGGTTCGCCAGGCCCGCGCCGAGGTAGTCGATGGTCTCGTCGATGACAGGGTCGCCCGACCTCACCAGCTCGGCCAGCGTGGCCTGCTCGCGGGCCATCTCGGCGGACAGCCCAGCACGTTCGAGGATGCTCCCGGCCCCGATGTAGGCCTCAAGGCACCCGCGGGCGCCGCAGCGGCAGGCACGGCCGCCCACCGCGACCTTCGTGTGGCCCCACTCGCCCGCGCTGCTGTTGACGCCCCGGTAGGTTAGCCCGTCGGTGATGATGCTGGCCCCGACCCCCGTGCCGATCAGCACGACGATGGCGTGGCGCGACCCTCTGCCGGAGCCGAACCACAGTTCGGCCTGGCCCATGGTCTTGGCGCCGTTGTCCACGTACAGCGGCAGGGGGGTGCCCGCGCGCAGGAGCGCGCCGAGCGGGACCGCGTCCCAGCCGAAGGTCTGGGCGTGGATGAGCGCCTCGGGGCCGCTCTCGACGATGCCCGGGACGCCGATGCCGACGCCCATCACCTCGGCGGGGTCGGTGCCGCTGGAGGTCAGCACGGTGTCGATGCCGTCGAGGATGTGCCGCACGACCAGGTCGACGTCGTGCCGTCCGGGGCGCAGGGTGTACTCGGCCTTGGCAAGCTCGTTCATGTCGAGGTCGAACTGCTCGACGTGCACGTGGGTCTCGCCGACGTCGACCCCGATGACGTAGCCGAAGGCCGGGTTGACGCGCAGCAGCACCCGGGGACGCCCGCCGTCGGACTCCACCAGGCCCGCCTCGACGATGACGTTCTCGGCGATCAGGTCGCCGGTGACGTTGCTGACCGAGGCGGCGCTCAGACCGGTCAGCCCGCTGAGCTCGTGGCGGCTGGTCGGACCCGTGAAGTACAGGGTGCGCAGCAGGACCGCGCGGTTGCCCCGCCGGAGGTCGCGCACCGTCCTGCGTTCGAGCCTGACCATGTTTTCCTTCCCCCGGCCTGCGGTCATGTTAGATGAGGCCGTGAAATAAGGCATCCCCTGGCCGGCTCCGTGTCGCGCCCGCCGAAACGAGGCCGCCCGCGTCCTGTGGGACACGGGCGGCCGGCGTGGCGGGGGCGCGGGGTCACGGGGACTCCGCGCCCGTCTTGTCAGGGATAGCTGACGAGGTTGGCCACGTTGGTGGAGGAGTTGGATGGGCCTCCGGTGTTGTTGATGATGTGGCTGATCGTCCCTGTGCCGCCCAGGGACACCGTCACCAGGCTGTGAAACTTCACCCCTGGAGTGTTCGGAACCTCGAAGGAGTGCGCCTCGACGACGCTGGGGTTGACGTTGAAGTAGGCGTAGCTGCCGAGGCCCCACGCTTCGTGGCTGGTGACCGAGTTGCCCACCTTGTACGCCGCGTAGCCCTGGGTGCCACCGTTCATCCACGCCGCCTGGTTGGGCGGGTCGTAGGGCAGCTCGTTCTGGTAGAAGTACGTGCGCCCGCCGTTGCCGTTCCAGATGGTCTGGTACTGCTGGTAGTGCTCGACGAACAGGCCGTACATGGTCACGTCGTTGCCGTTGACGATCAGGCCGTTGGCGGCGGTGTTGGAGTTCCAGCCGACGCCACTGCCGTGGTCGGCACGCCACAGCCACATGTGGTCGCCGATGACGTTGGAGCTGTTGACGACCAGGCTCTGGCTCGCCTTGCCGACCCCCGCGCCGCCGATCCGGAAGAACATGTCGTGCAGCGAGGTGGGGTTGGCCGCGTGGCTCTGCGAGGAGCCGGACGGCCCGACCTGCATCAGGACCGGCGAGTTGGTGGTGCCGGCGTCGATGAGCAGCCCCGCGACCTTGACCCCGTCGACGTCGGCGACCGACATCGCGGTGACGCCGTTGTCGGGGATCAGCGTGGCGAGGCCGAGGCCGAGCACCACGGTGTTGGCGCGGTTCACCCTGATCGTGTCGTTGAGGTGGTAGACACCGGGGGTGAACAGCAGGTTCTTGCCCTGGGTGAGGGCGGCGTTGATGTCGGCCGCGGAGTTGCCGGGCTTGGCGACGAAGAACTGGTCGATCGGGATGGACGACCCGGCCGGCGCGCCGCCGGTCCAGGTCGTGCCCTGGGAGTTGGTGCGCAGGGCCGGTACGAAGACCTGGTAGGCGCCGGCCTGGTCGACGTAGAGGAACGGCTTCTCCCTGACGACCGGGGTCGTGCCCACCGTGGTGTACGGAGGGTTGGGGAAGCTGGTCGACGGGGCGTTGGTGACCCCGACGAACACCATGTTCCAGTTGGAACCGGTCCAGCTGCTCCACTGGGCGTTGCGTGACAGCCACTGCTGCTGGGAGCCGGAGCGCACCTGCCCGTCGATCTTGGAGTCGGCGATGAAGCCGCCGCTCGACCATCCGCCGTCGTCCAGCTGGAGGTTGCCGCGTACGTGCATGCGGCGGTACGGCGCGGCCTGTGAGACCGCCCACCGGTCGGTGCCGGAGGGAGGGGTGACCGAGAGGTTCTCGGCGCCGCGCCAGAAGTTCTGCGTCGCGTTGCCCTGGAACCAGTCGGCCTCGGCGTGCACGCCGCCGTTGATGGTGACGTTGTCGGGCGACAGCCCGAGGCCCAGCACCTGCGTGTAGAAGCCCACGTTGACGTCGACGTTGTAGGTGCCCGGCTTGAACAGCAGGGCGAACCGGTTACCGCCGAACTGGTTGGTCTCCTGCTGGCTGAACACCGAGTTCAGCCTGCTCTGGATGGCCGAGGCCGACATCGACGGGTCGAAGACGCTGACGTTCGGGCCGAGGTCCGGGCCGTTGCCCGGCGGAGGGGTGGTGGTTCCCATGGTGAAGGACTGGGCCGCCGTTCCGTTGCACGTGTACTGCGCAAGCTGGACGCCGTCCGCCGTCGAGGCGGCGGGGACGTCCAGGCACTTGCCGCTGTTGCGATTCACGAAATGGTAGGACCCGCCGGCCTCCTCCACGGGCTGCCACTGCTGGTTGTTGCCGCCCGAGTACGACCACAGCTGGATCGGGGCGTTGTCGGCGGCCGAGACGTTGGTGACGTCCCACGCCTCCGCGGCGTTGAGGTTGCTGTTGACGCGGTAGTAGCCGCCGCTGGTCGCCTGGAGCTGCCACAGCTGCGCGCCCGAGCCGTTGCACGCGTACTGCTGCACCGCCGTGCCGTTGGCCGAGGCGGCGGCACGCGCGTCCACGCACTTGCCGCTGCCCTTGTTCACCACCGTCGTGAAGCCCGCCGGAACGGCCGCGGCCTTCAGCGCGGTGGCGGTCTTCACGGTGGTCTTCACGGTGGTCTTCGCAGCGGTCTTCTCGGTGGGTTTCGCGGTGGTTTTCGCGGTGGGGGCGGTCGCCGCGCTCGCGCCCGGCAGCGCCACCAGTGACAGGGCGACCGTCGCCAGCGCCGCCAGCACCGCGGGGATCGGATGTCTTACCGACATGAGGCCTCCCGCCTAGAAACCGGCGGTGATGCGGGTGAAGTCCCAGTTGTTCTGAGAGACGCCGCTGCAGGTCTCCGAGACGCCGCCGCCGGGGCAGGGGCGGTCGCGGTTGACCGACCAGAAGGCCAGCCGGGTGAGGCCCTTGGACTTGGCCCAGTCGCGGATCTGGGTCCAGATCGCGGTGGTGGTGACCTCCGACTGGTCGGACAGGCCGTTCATGCCCGAGATGCCCATGTGCGCGTAGGCCTGCGCGTCGGTCCAGCCCCAGGCGTTCTTGAGGGCGTTCTTCAGGCCCTCGGAGGCGTTGACCGTGTTCTGGTACATGTTCGCGCCGCCGCCGAAGTCGAACGGCATGATCGTGTAGTTGTCGACCGGCACGCCCAGCGCCTTCGACTGGTTGATCAGCCGGATGCCGTCGCCGCCGGGGCCGCCGGTGCCGGTGCCGAAAGTGAGGGCGATCTTGACGTTCGGGTTGTTCTGCTTGACGATCTTCAGTCCGCCCAGGATGCGGTCCTGAACCGTGTAGTTGGAGAACTCGTCGGTGTTCTCGATGTCGAAGTCGAGCACGGCCGGGCCTACGGCGTTGATGACCTGCTGCACGGCGCCGGCGAAGGCGGAGGACGAGGAGCAGTTCGGGCCGAGCTTGTTGCCCGACCAGCCGCCGAAGGAGACCTGCACGCTGCCGCCCGCGCCCTTGATGGCCGAGATGGTCTGCGCGTCGACCCCGCCGGTCAGCGGCCGGGAACCGTCCCACATCGGGTTGCAGCCACCGCCGGACAGGATGAAGGCCATGGTGAACGACTTGACCCCGGTGGCGCTCATCACCGAGGTGGCACTCGGCGGGCTTCCCCAGCCCATGTAGAGGTACGGCGCGCCGGGCATCTTGCCGGTCGGGGGCGGGGGCGTGGTGCCGCCGCTCGGCAGGGTCCACTTCTGGTTGGCGCCCGCGAAGCAGTCCCAGATCTGCAGGGGAGTGCCGTCGGCGGAGCTGGGTCCTGTGGCGTCCAGGCACTTGCCGAGGGCGCGCAGGG
>NZ_JBFBIK010000095.1:0-10251 GCF_040685555.1 Sphaerisporangium sp. NPDC088356 | reverse complement strand
CGCTGCCGTTGCAGTCGTAGATCTGGACCTTCGTGCCGTTCGCGCTGCTGGCGGCGTTGACGTCGAGGCACTTGCCGAGGGCGCGGATGGTGCCGTCGGTGCCGACGGTCCACTGCTGGGCGGTGCTGCCGTTGCAGGTGTAGAGCTGGACCTGGGTGCCGTTGGCGCTGCTCGCGCCGGCGACGTCGACGCACTTGCCGCCGTACCCGGTGATGGCCTTGCCGCCGGTGCCGCCGCCGGACTGCGTCCCCGACCAGGTGAAGGTGGCCGAGGTCTTGGTGGGCAGGCTGTAGGTGAACGACTGGCCGCCCCAGTTGACCTTGACCGACTGGGTGCCGCCGGTGGTGTTGTAGGCGATGAGCGCCTTCGAGCCGTCCGGGTTCTTCCAGGCCACGTTCTTCACCGAGGAGTTGGCCGTGGAGTCCACCCGGTAGGCCCCGGGCTTCACGAACTTGGTGAGGTGGCCCATCGTGTAGTACTCGATCGTGTAGTCGACCTGCCCGCTGCGGGCGTCGCCGTTGTGGACGGTGATCAGGCCGGTGCACGTGCCGCACCCGCCGTTGTGCGGGCCCTGGTTCTGGTCGACGGCGAGGCTCCACTTGACCCAGCTACGGTCCCAGTTGCGGGTGTAGTCGATCAGGTTGTTCATGTCCTCGGTCTGCTGGTCGGGGATCCAGTTCCCGCCCGAGTGCTCCGTCATGTACGCGTTGACCTGCGGATACTGGTTGTGCACCGTGGTCTGCGTGGTGACGTCGCCGCCGTACCCGTGCCAGGCGATCCCGCCGAACAGCGGGTCGTTGCGGATGGCGGCGTCGTTGACCAGCGGGGCGGCCCAGGTGTTGTAGGCGTCCCAGTTCCAGTCGTTGACGAGTGTCTTGGTGGTGATCCCCGCGTTGCGGAACGCCGGCCACAGCGCGCTCTTGATGAAGTACTGCAGGCCGGCGGCGTTCCACTGCATCGAGGGGTACCCGGCGCAGCAGGTGGGCTCGTTCTGCGGTGAGACGTAGTCGATGCGCACGCCCTGGGCCTGGTACGCCTGGATGTACCTGGCGAAGTACTCGCCGTACAAGCCGTAGTACTGCGACTCCAGCCAGCCCTGGCTCCAGGCGTCGTTGTCCTTCATCCAGGCAGGCGAGCTCCAGGGCGAGGCCATGATCTTCAGCGCCGGGTTGAGCGCCTTGGCCTGCTTGGTCAGGGGGAGCACGTCGGCGAGGTCGTGGTTGATCGAGAACCCGGTCAGGTCGCAGCAGGTGTCGTCGTAGGAGTAGTTGGACCGGGCGAGGTCCGAGGAGCCCATCGGGTTGCGCACGAAGCTCAGGCCGATGCCGTTGTTCGGGTCGAACAGCTTCTGCATGACCGCCGTTCGCGTGCTCGCGCTGAGCGCGCCGCTGCTGTTCATCAGCCAGGCGGCGGTGTCGGTGAACGACGCGCCGCCGCCCTCGAACTGCTGGTAGGTGGTGTTGTCGTTGACGGTGATCGTCTGGGCCGCCGAAGGGCTGGTGGCCGCGAAGGACACGGGCGCCTGCTGCTGGAGGCCCCTGGTCACCGTGCGGCCGCCTGAGTCGGAGGTCGTCGTGAGCCAGATGTTCACGGTCTCGCCGGCCGCCTGCGCGGCCGGGGCCTGGGCGACTCCCAGCCCGGCGCCCGCCAGCAGCAGGGCGAGAGGCAGGGCCAGCCTGGATCTTGGGAAGGGCATGCGGATCTCCATCTAAAGGATGAGTGAAGACCTGCCGTACGGCCCTGCCCGGCGTCGCACTGGCGTGAAGCAGTGTTAACACGCCCGAAACGGGGGGCGCAACGTCTCAACGCCGATTAAATTCACCGCTTAAATCTCGCCGCGAAAAAAGTACGGGTCAACGACGCCCGGCACCCGAGGTCGTCCACGGGTGCCGGGCGCCCGGGTCTACGAGGCCTGGTGGCCGGCCACCAGCCCCGCGACGCGTGCCGCCGAGGTGCCGAGCCCGGTCGGCGGGAACGAGAAGTCCTCCGGCGTGGCGGCCTGGCGGGTGCGGTTGAGTTCGGCCTCGGTGTACCGCACGCACCTGCGGTGCCACTCGAGGATTCCCGACATCCACTCCTTGAGGTCGTCGGCGTGGCGGGTGAGCGCCGCGCGGGCCGTCTCGTCCAAAGCGTGCTCGTCGAACAGAGCGGGCAGGTCGTTGGCGATGATGTGCTCGAACTGCCGCATCCGCGCCTCCATCAGGTCGGCGACGATGTCCCGCGCCTTCCACCGGTCGACGTCCAGGAAGTGCTCCACCACCAGGACGAGGTTGTGCGCCTCGCCCTCGAACTCGATCTCCTTCTGGTAGGAGAACAGGTCGTTGGTGAAGCACGCGTAGTCCTGCGCCGCGGTGTCCAGCTCGCGCATGACGCGTGTCTGGTAGATGCCGGCGGGCACCTCGTCGGCGTGCGCGAGCCGGGCCAGGCTCATCGTCATGTCGGACCCGAACGTCCTGCGGCGCATCTCGATGTAGTCGATCGGGTCGGGGATGCGGTTCTGGGCCTGGTTGGCCACCTCCCACACCCAGCTGGAGGTCATGTCCTCGATCGCGGTGCGGAACTGCCGCCGCGCGGACGGCTCCATCGGCCCGGCGGTGCGCCGCCACAGGTCGGCGAGGCCCCGCTCGATCGGGTTGGCCGGCTCGGGGGTGGCCCCGGCGTCCAGCGGCATGAAGGAGGGCAGCCGGGCGTCGCACAGCTTCGCCCCCGCGACGTCGCGGGTGGCCCCGAACGCCATCGGGAAGTAGTCGTCGCCGTACGTGCCCCAGGCCAGCCAGTCGGAGGACAGGTTGAGCTCGTCGGGGCTCGCGTCGGCGTGGATCATGGCGGCGCAGTGCGCGAAGTCGAAGCCGACGAAGCGCCGCTCGTCCCAGATGCCACCGGCCTCCACGCCGGGCACCGAATCGAACATGCCCATCTCCCGCGCCCAGCCGGCCGCGTGGCGTCGCGCGGCGTCGATGTGGGGGCTGGTGCGCACCGGGAACGGCATGTAGAGATCGGGCAGCGGCAGGTGCCCCACTGGCTGGAAGGGCAGGTGGGAGTGCTGGCGGGCCCTGCGCTCCAGGCCGAGGCCGGCCGGGGAGAACGCCAGGCCGGTGGTGCCGAGGCCGGTCGGGCCGGGAAGCACTCCGGAGGACCCGCGGACCGCGCCCTCGTTCATGTACCGGCTCGACCTGGCGTGCCACTCGTGGCCGCCGGACTGCCAGTCCTGCAGGCCCTTGACGTACGCGGCGACGGCGGCCTGGTCGTGCGGGGGCACGCTGCGCTCGGCCAGCAGGGCGGGGACCTCGGTCAGCGCGGTGTTCTCGAACTGCTGCAGCCGGGAGGTCAGCAGGTCGTTGACGAGCTCGGCGGCCTCCTGCGTCGAGCAGTCGAAGAACCGCTCGAAGACCAGCACGGCGTTGGAGTTCTCCCCCTCCTCCCGCACCTCGCGCTGGTAGGAGAACAGGTCGTTGCGCAGGTGCACCGCGTCGGAGAAGGTGTCGGAAAGGACGCGCATCGGCCTGGTCGCGGCGATGCCGTCGGGGATCTCCGCGTGGGCGGCGTACTCGACGAGGTTGGCCGACCACGGGGCGCCGCCGACCTTGCGGCGCATCTGGACGTACTCGATGGGGTTGGCGACGCGCCCCCGGTCGATGTTGTCGAGCTCCCACATCGACTCGACCATCAGGTTGTGCGTGCTGGTGATGAAGCGCCGCCGCCACGCGGGCGACATCGACGGGACCGTGCGCTCCCACAGGTCCTTGAGCCCGGCCTCGGCGGGGTTGGCCGGCTCCGGGGGAGTGTCCCCGTCGACGGTCATGAACAGCTCCAGCCGGTCGAGGTAGGCCTTCGCCCCGGTGAGGTCGCGGGAGTACTTGAACTGCTCCAGGAAGTGGTCGTCGAAGAAGAAGACCCAGACGTACCAGTCGGTGATCAGGTCGAGGGTGGGGCCGTCGCAGTCGGGGTGGGTGTAGGCGCACATCAGCGCGTAGTCCATCTCGGCGAGCGCCGCGTCGTCCCAGACGACGCCGCCTCCGGGCTTCGGGGCGTCGAGCATGCCCATGCGCGCGGCCCAGGCCTGGCTGTGCTCCCGGGAGCGTTCCAGGTGCGGGTTGAGCCTGGCGGGATACGACATGTAGAAGTCGGGCAGTGTGAAAGCCTGCATAGGCGTGCCTACTCTCTTGAGCCGACGACTGGTGCAGTTCACTTACGGTGACGACAGTCGCACCGAGGGTACCGTACGGCAGCGCGCGGGTAAGCGACATCCCTGTAGAGCGTCAAGGGCCGCCCGTCCGGCGGGTTCTGATCCGATCCGTGGTCCAGGCCGCTCCGGAAGTTCCGTCGACTGAATCGGTTCATGTCCGGACGTCCGGCGTACGGCGCGCGGAGGTCCCCCCCCGGCGGTCGATCCCGGCACGCACGACCCGGATCGATCTTCGGGTCGCCGTCGTCCCTGGTGAGCGTGATGCCTTTTAGGGCCGGGGATATCCGGCGCGCCCGGCGCCCGCCGTCTCGACGTATCGAACGTGTCACGGCTATTGACAGGGCTCAGCGGATCATCGGGGCTTGGCACGCACGCGGACCTCCGCCAGACAGGCGGGGAAGGAGAGACAGATGCGTAAGCCGGTGCGGATCATGATCCCGCTCCTGGCGGCCGGCATGCTCGCCGTCGGCTGCACGGGCGGCGGATCGACGCCTGCCCCCCAAGGCTCCGGGACGGCGGGGGCGCCCTCGGCCGGCCCGGCGAACCCCAACGCCATGCCGCGTAACGAGACGCTGTACACCAGCGGCACGCAGTGGGGGCCGCCGGCGAACTTCAACCCGATCCGGGAGTGGGACTCGGCGACGGGCACGAAGGGCCTGGTCTACGAGACCCTGTTCCACTTCGACCCCAACGCGGGCAAGCTCACCCCGTGGGTGGCCGAGAGCGGCGGCTGGACCGACGACACGACCTACGAGCTCAAGATCCGTAAGGGCGTCAAGTGGTCGGACGGCACGCCCTTCACGGCCAAGGACGTCGCCTTCACCTTCGGGCTCGGCAAGATGGAGACGATCCCCTACCACAACGTCTGGGAGTGGCTGAAGAACGTCGAGGCCACCGACGACCAGACCGTGAAGTTCACCTTCTCCACGGCCAACCACCAGGAGTGGGACTTCAACCTCTACAACCGGGCCATCGTGCCCGAACACCTGTGGGGCAAGCTCTCGGAGGAGGACGTGCTCAACGGGGTGAACGAGAACCCCGTCGGCACCGGCGCCTACAAGTTCTCCAGCCACGACCAGGACCGCGCCGTGCTCACCAAGCGCGACGACTGGTGGGGCAAGACCGTGCTCAACATGGACCCGAAGCCGAAGTACATCGTCGACATCGTCAACACCAGCAACGAGGTCGCGATGGGCCTGCTGCTGCAGAAGGGCATGGACCTCAGCAACAACTTCCTGCCCGGCGTGGCGAACCTGGTCAAGGGCAACTTCGGGCTCACGACGTTTTACAAGGAACCGCCGTACATGCTGTCGGCCAACACCGCGTGGCTGGTGCCGAACACCACCAAGAAGCCGATGGACGACGCGGTGTTCCGCAAGGCCCTCGCGACCTCGGTCGACACCAGGAAGATCGTGGAGGGCGTCTACGGGAACCTGGTGAAGGCGGCCGGCCCCACCGGCCTGCTGCCCCAGTGGGACCAGTTCGTCGACCAGAACGTCGTGAGCCAGAGCGGCTTCTCCTACGACAAGGACAAGGCCAAGAAGCTCCTGGCCGACGCGGGCTACAAGGACCGCGACGGCGACGGGCTGGTGGAGAACAAGGACGGCTCCAAGCTGAGCCTGACCCTCATGGTGCCGTCGGGCTGGACCGACTGGATGGAGGCGGCGCGCTCCATCGCGGCCAGCGCCAAGGAGGCGGGCATCTCGGTCACGCCCGACTTCCCCGACTACAACGCGCTGGTCGAGAAGCGCGGCAAGGGCGACTTCGATCTCGTGATCAACAACGAGCGCCAGCTGTCCAACACGCCGTTCACCTACTACCAGTACGTGTTCCAGTTGCCCGTGCAGAAGGTGCAGAACACGGTCAACTTCGGGCGCTACGAGAACAAGAGGGCCTGGGAGCTGGTGCGGAAGCTGGACCAGGTCAAGACCGACGACATCGCGGGCATGAAGGCGGCCGTCGCGGAGATCGAGAAGATCCATCTGGAGGAGCTGCCGGTCATCCCGCTCTGGTACAACGGCCTCTGGGCCCAGTCGAGCACCAGCACGTGGAAGAACTGGCCGTCCTCCGAACAGGGGGCGCCGAAGTACGCGCCCGTCATGTGGCGCAACTGGCTTGAGATGGGCGGGTTCGAGACCCTCACGCAGCTCCAGCCCGCGGCCTCCTGACCGCATGATGCCGCCCCCTCCACTTCCCTCGCGCGGTGCGAAGAGGAGGGGGCCTTTCTGGGAGACTTCTCTTGCGTCGATATTTCGGTCGGTGGCTGGCCGTCCTGCTGGCCTGGGGCTTCGGCGTGATCCTCGGGATCTTCCCCGTCGCCGGCGGCTACAGCTTCTCGACCAGGCCCAACTGGTCGCTGGACTTCATGCTGGACCTGCTGCACCACTGGGCGCTGCCGTTCGCCTCGCTGTTCCTGGTGGCCCTCGGCGGCTGGGCGATCGGCATGCGCAACATGATCATCTACGAGCTGGAGTCCGACTACGCCAACTACCTGTCGGCGCTCGGGGCCCCGCAGCGGCTGATCAGGAGGTACGCGTTCAGGAACGCGGTGCTGCCGCAGATCACCGGCCTGGCGCTGCAGCTCGGCGTGCTGGTGGCGGGCGCCCTCGTCACCGAGATCGTCTTCTCCTATCCCGGCCTCGGGAGCCTGATACTCAAGGCGGTCCAGAACCAGGACTTCTTCCTGCTCCAGGGCACCTTCCTGTTCATCGTCCTCGGCGTGCTGATCGCCAACTTCATCATCGACATCGTCTACGTCGTGGTCGATCCGCGTACGAGGACGGGAATGGCGGGTGCGTCGGCATGACGGCTCCTCCGCAGGACGTCCCGGCGCGGGAGACCGCGGCCCCGCCGAGCATCCGGCGCGAGGCCCTGTACTTCGCCGTGCGCAACACCAAGCTGGTGATCGGGGCCGCCATCGTCCTCGCGTTCCTCGCACTCGGGCTGGCCGGGCCGCTGCTCACCGCCGCTGAGCCCAACGCGTACGTCGGCCTGCCGATGCAGCCGCCGTCCGGGGAGTACTGGTTCGGCACCACGACCTTCGGCCAGGACGTCTTCGCCCAGTTCGTGTACGGGCTGCGCACCACCTTCCTGGTCGGGGTCCTCGGCGGAGGGGTCGCGGCGGTCGTCGGCATGCTGGTCGGCTTCGTCGCCGGCTACCGGGGCGGCCTGGTGGACGAGATCCTCAACATGCTGACCAACATCGTCCTGGTGCTGCCCGCTCTGGCCGTGCTGCTGATCATCAACGCCTACCTCGGCATCCGCAGCGTCGGCGCCCAGGCGCTGTTCATCGGCCTGACCTCCTGGCCGTGGGCGGCACGGGCGATCAGGGCGCAGACCTTCTCGCTGCGCACCAGGGACTTCGTGGACCTGGCCAGGCTCAGCGGCGCGAACACCTGGAAGATCATCACCAGGGAGATCGCGCCGAACATGAGCTCCTACCTGTTCATGACATTCATCCTGCTCTTCGGCGGCTCGATCCTGATCGCCTCGTCGCTGGACTTCATCGGGCTCGGCCCGACCGAAGGCGTCTCGCTCGGGCTGATGCTGCAGAACGCCAGCCAGTGGAGCGCGATGCAGCTCGGCCTGTGGTGGTGGTTCATCCCGCCCGGCGCCGGGATCACCGCCGTCGTCGGCGCCCTGTACGTGGCCAACGTGGGCCTCGACGAGGTCTTCAACCCGAAGCTGAGGGAGACATGAGCCTGCGGGTCAGCGATCTGAGAGTGCATTACCAGACCCTGAAGGGGGAGGTTAAGGCGCTCGACGGCGTCTCGTTCGAGGTGGGGGACGGCGAGATCCTCGGCCTCGCGGGGGAGTCCGGCTGCGGCAAGACCACCCTGGGCAAGAGCCTGATCCGGATGGACGGGCGCATGCGCCACATCGGCGGCGAGGTCGAGCTGGACGGCGAGGTGATGCCCATCGGGGACGATCGGCCCGGCATGAAGCAGCGCATGGTGATGGTCATCTCCACGCTGCTCGACCCCTCGCTGCTCATCGCCGACGAGGTCACCTCCGCCCTGGACGTCTCGACCCAGAAGGCCGTGGCGCGGGCGCTCGCGGGCTTCCGGGACAACGGGGTGGTCAAGAGCATGATCTTCATCACGCACGACATCTCGCTCACCTACCAGATCGCCGACACGATCATGATCATGTACGCGGGCAAGGTGGCCGAGCGGGCGCCGGCCAAGGTGATCGTCGAGGCGCCCCGCCACCCGTACACCAAGCTCCTGATCGACTCGCTGCCCGAGGTCGGCGTGCGCCACGCCGACCGGAAGCTGGCCGGCATCCCCGGCGGGCCCCCGTCCCTGCTCGACCCGCCGACCGGCTGCCGGTTCAGGGACCGCTGTCCCCTGGCGTACGACCGGTGCGCCGAGGAGCCCCCTGCGGTGGAGATCGAGCCCAACCACGTCGTCGCCTGCTGGAAGGCATGATGCTGAGACTCGACAACGTCACGAAGGTCTACAAGGTCGGGGCCTTCGGCGGCGGATCACTGACGGCCGTGGGCGGCGTGAGCTTCGACGTGCGGCAGGGCGAGGTCGTCTCGCTCATCGGCGAGAGCGGCAGCGGCAAGAGCACGCTCGGCCGGATGATCCTCGGCCTGACCCCCGCCACCAGCGGCTCGATCACCCTGGACGGCGTCCCGGTCAAGCCGGGCAAGGCGTACTACCGCGACGTCCAGGGCGTGTTCCAGGACCCCTTCAGCACGTTCAACCCCGTCTTCAAGGCCGACCGGGTCTTCCGCATGATCAAGGAGGCGTACTTTCCGGGCGTGCCCGAGGCCGAGTGGACGGGCCGGGTGCGTTCCTCGCTGGAAGACGTGCGGCTCAACCCCGATCAGATCCTCGGGAAGTTCCCCCATCAGCTCAGCGGCGGCCAGCTCCAGCGGCTGCTCATCGCGCGGGCCCTGCTGCTGGACATCAAGCTGCTGGTGGCCGACGAGATCACCAGCATGCTGGACGCCTCGACGCGCATCGACGTGCTGAACCTGCTCGCCGAGCTCAAGGCGCGCGGGCTCGGCGTGCTGTACATCACCCACGACCTGTCGCTGGGCACCTACCTGGCCGAGCGCACGGTGGTGCTGCGGAGCGGCGCGGTGGTCGAGATGGGGCTGACCGAGAAGGTGTTCAGCCGGCCGCTGCATCCCTACACCCGGCAGCTGCTGGCGGCCGTGCCCCGGCTGCGGGAGCCCTGGCAGGACGCCGAGCCGGTCGAGTCGTGCCCGTACCACGACAGCGGCGCCACGGGCGGCCTCCTGGAGGAGGAGAAGGATCACTTCGTCGCCTGCGCCCGGCTCCCCGAGTGCGCAGGGAGACCCTGACGACGGCGCGCAAGCCGATGTGGTGCCCGGCCTTGGCCGACAACTGATCTGGGGCTGCGCGGGGCGGGCCGGACGCCAAGTACCATCGGCTGGTGACCGAAATGACCGAAACCGTGCCCGGCTGGCTCAGTCCTGGAGAGCTGGAGTCGGCGCGTTCGCGGATGCCGATCCTCTACGTCGACGCCGTTCCGGTGCGAGTGGACGACACCGGAGTGGTGACGCACGTCGGCCTGCTGCTGCGCATCGGGTCGGACGGGACGGTCAGCCGTGCTCTCGTGTCTGGCCGCGTGCTGTACCAGGAGCGCGTCCGCGACGCGCTGATGCGCCACCTGGAAAAGGATCTGGGCGCGGTGGCGCTGCCCCGGGTGCCGATTTCGCCGCAGCCGTTCACCGTCGCCGAGTACTTCCCTGAGCCAGGTGTCACGCCCTACCACGATCCCCGCCAGCACGCGGTGTCCCTCGCCTACGTGGTGCCGGTCGCCGGAGACTGCCGTCCCAGGCAGGACGCCCTCGACCTCGTCTGGTTCACGCCGGAGGAGGCCGCCTCGCCGCAGGTGCTACAGGAGATGACCGGCGGTCAGGATGTGCTGCTGAAGCAGGCTCTGGCGCACGTGGGCTGCCTGCCCTGACGGCCGCTCCGGCTTGGCGGGCGGCTGGGAAAAGAAGATTCCCCAGGTCTGTGACCTGGGGAATCGGTGGTGGGCGATACTGGGATTGAACCAGTGGCCTCTACCGTGTCAAGGTAGCG
>NZ_JBFBIK010000094.1:9472-30976 GCF_040685555.1 Sphaerisporangium sp. NPDC088356 | reverse complement strand
CCAGATGAACGGGCGGCAGCAAGCTGCACCGCCCTGACCGCTTCCTGCCACCCCCGCGCCTGTGCCGCCAAGAGCCGCGGGCCACGCGTCCCGGTGGCTGGAGGAGGCGTTCCGGGGTCACTGAGACGCCAAGTTACTCGCACGTAGGTTACGGTGCAGGCATGGCTGACATCCTGTACCCCCTGGTGATCGGGACAGCGCGAGGGCTGTTCAAGGCGCTCGACCTCAGGATCGAGGTGAACGGCGCCGATCGCGTGCCGAGGAGCGGCGGTGCCGTGCTCGTCAGCAACCACGTGAGCTACCTGGACTTCATCTTCGTCGGATACGGCGCCCACCCCTCCCGCCGGCTCGTACGGTTCATGGCCAAGCACGAGGTCTTCGCCAACCGGATCTCCGGGCCGCTGATGCGCGGCATGCACCACATCCCGGTCGACCGGTCGGCGGGCGCGGGGGCGTACGGCAGCGCCGTGGCCGCCCTGCGGGCGGGCGAGGTGGTCGGCGTGTTCGCCGAGGCGACGATCAGCCGGTCCTTCACGATCAAGGACATCAAGAACGGCGCCGTGCGCATGGCGTCCGACGCCGAGGTCCCCCTGATCCCGGTCACGGTCTGGGGGACGCAGCGCATGTGGACCAAGGGCCGTCCCAAGGCCCTCACCCAGCGGCACGTCCCCATCACGATCGACATCGGTGAACCCATGTTCCCCAAGGCCGGGCAGGACATCGCGGAGCTCGCCGGTGCCCTGCGTACCCGGATGTCGGAGCAGCTCGACCGGGTGCAGCGGAGCTATCCGGAGATTCCGCAGGGCGTGTGGTGGCAGCCCGCCCACCTGGGCGGCACCGCTCCCACCCCCGAGCAGGCCGCCGCCCTGGACGCGGCCGAGCGGGCGTCGCGCCGCCGGGGGTGAGTGGAGGTCACCGCGGGCCGTACCGTAACGTGACTATATGGAGCGAATGAGTGACAGAGAGTGGCGCGAGTTCGTGCTCGAAGGAACGCGCACCGCGAAGATCGGGGTCACCCGGGCCGACGGCCGCCCGCACGTGACACCCGTGTGGTTCGTCCTGGACGGCGACGACCTGGTGTTCACCACCAGCGGCACCGGCCAGAAGGCCAGGAGCCTCCGCCGCGACCCCCGGGCCGCGGTCTGCGTGGACGACGAACGGCCGCCGTACGCCTTCGTCATGATCGAGGGCACGGCGGCGATGTCCGACGACCTCGGCGAGCTGATCAAGTGGGCCACCGTGCTCGGCGGGCGCTACATGGGCGAGGACCGCGCCGAGGAGTTCGGCAGGCGTAACGGCGTCCCGGGGGAGGTCGTGGTGCGCATCCGCATCGGCAAGGTCATCGCCGTACGCGACATCGCCGCCTGAACCGATCAGTCGTCAGCGCGTCCGTCTCGATGGTCCAGTGGAGCTGGAGCTCAGGAACAACCTCACCGCCTATGACGGCATGTATGTGGCGCTTGCCGAATCGCTGGGGGTGCCACTGCTCACCGATGACGCCACGTTCGCCGGCTCGGCGGGGCACCGGGCGGAGATCCACCGGTACCCGCCGCCGTTGGTGTAGATCGCCAGCATTATGGGCGGTAGGCATCCCGGCGGTGTTTGATCGTCTGGATCGTCACGCTGTGCTTGTCTTCGTCGATGCGGTACACCACACGGTAGGTGCCACGCCGCGCGACGTGCAGGCCCTCATAGGGCTCATGCAGAGGCTTGCCGACACGCCAAGGCTCCCGGGCAATCGCACCGGTGATGAGTTCCCACGCTGCGGCGGCCACACTCTCGGGCAGCCCCGCGGCGAGGGCGCGGCGAGCCGGCGGGTCGAAGAGGACGGTGTACCGGTCGCTCACGCGCTGGCCTTGCCGAGACGGGCGGCCATGATGGCGGCCATTTGCTCTTCGGTGGTCACATCGCCCCTCTCCTCGGCGGATGCGGCCTCGACCAGGTCGGCGCGCATCTCCGGATCGGTGAGTATCTCCAGCGTCTCCTGCAGGGACTCCCACTCGGCCACGGAGACGATGACGGCATGCGGTCGTCCGTTCCGGGTAAGCGTGAAGTGATCATGCTCGCGAGCGGCCCGGTCGGCCAGTTCGGTCAGCCGGTCCTTCGCTTCACTGATCGGAATGATCTCCATACGCCTATGGTACCTCTCTGGCCTAGATGTCGGCCAAAGTTCCGGCTACTACAGGGTCCTGCTGGCCATGGTTCCTCTCGCCGCAGACGTTGGCGGGTGAAACGCCTGGCAAGCGGAACGCCCGGGTGGCCTTCAGGCCGCCCGGGCGTTACCGTCCCGCACGTGGACGCCGATTAGTGTTCTCGGCGTTTGCAGAGGCTGTCACCCCATGTGGGGGTAGCGGTGGTTGGTGGGCGGGGTGAAGGTCTCCTTGATGGCGCGGGCGTTGACCCAGCGGATCAGGTTGAAGACCGAGCCGGCCTTGTCGTCGGTGCCGGAGGCGCGGGCGCCGCCGAAGGGCTGCTGGCCGACGACCGCGCCGGTGGGCTTGTCGTTGATGTAGAAGTTGCCGGCCGCGAAGCGTAGGCGCTCGGTGGCCGAGGCGATGGCGTACCGGTCCTGCGCGATGATCGAACCGGTCAGCGCGTACGGCGACACGCTCTCCATCTGGTCGAGCACGGTGTCGAAGCGGCTGTCGTCGTACACGTGAACCGACAGGATCGGGCCGAAGTACTCCTTGACGAAGATCTCGTCCTCGGGGTCCGAGCCCTCGAGGATGGTCGGCCTGACGAAGTAGCCGGTCGAGTCGTCGTACGAGCCGGTGAGCACGTCGACCGAGCCGGTGGCACGCGCCCGGTCGATCGCGGCCTTGTTCTTGGTGAAGGACCGGGAGTCGATGACCGCGCCCATGAACGTCGACAGGTCGGCGGCCACGTCTCCCACGGTCAGCGACTCGGCCGTCGACACGAGGTCGTCGCGGATCGCCGACCAGATCGAGCGCGGGATGTACGCGCGGGACGCCGCCGAGCACTTCTGGCCCTGGTACTCGAACGCGCCGCGGATCAGCGCCGTGGACAGCACGGCGGGGTCGGCGGAGGGGTGGGCGAGCACGAAGTCCTTGCCGCCGGTCTCGCCGACCAGGCGCGGGTAGCCCCGGTAGGAGGCGATGTTGGCGCCGACCGTTCCCCACAGGTGCTGGAAGGTGGCGGTGGAGCCGGTGAAGTGGATGCCGGCCAGGTTCGGGTCGGTGAGCGCGACCTCCGAGACGGCCGCGCCGTTTCCGGTCACCAGGTTGATGACGCCCGGCGGAAGCCCGGCCTCCTCAAGCAGCCGCATGGTGAAGTGCGCCGCGAACTGCTGCGTGGGCGACGGCTTCCAGACGACGACATTTCCCATCAACGCCGCGGAAGTCGGCAAATTTCCGGCGATGGCGGTGAAGTTGAACGGCGTGATCGCGAGCACGAAGCCTTCCAGCGGCCGGTACTCCATGCGGTTCCACACGCCGGGCGACGAGATCGGCTGCTCGGTGAGCAGCTGGCGGGCGAACGACACGTTGAACCGCAGGAAGTCGATCAGCTCGCACGCGGCGTCGATCTCCGCCTGCTGGGCCGACTTCGACTGGCCGAGGACCGTGGCCGCGTTCAGCGTGGCGCGCCGCGGCCCGGCGAGCAGGTCGGCGGCCTTGAGGAAGATCGCGGCGCGCTCGTCGAACGACAGCGCCCGCCAGGCCGGGGCCGCCTTCAGCGCCGAGTCGATGGCGGCGCGCACGTCGGCGGCCGAGGCGTCGGCCGTACGGCCGAGCACGTGGGCGTGGTTGTGCGGCTGCACGACGTCGATCACGGCGCCCGCGCCCATGCGCTGCTCGCCGCCGATGGTCATCGTCAGGTCGATCGCGGAGCCGGAGAGCTCCTTGATCCGGCTCTCCAGCGCCGAACGCTCGGCGCTGCCGGGGGCGTAGCCGTAGATCGGCTCGTTGGCCGGGACTGGGACGTTGCTGACGGCATCCATGGAAGACCTCACTTGGAGCGGAGTGAACGCAGGAAGAAGGCGACGTTGGCGGGGCGCTCGGCGAGG
Organism: Sphaerisporangium sp. NPDC088356; assembly: GCF_040685555.1. NCBI lineage: Bacteria > Bacillati > Actinomycetota > Actinomycetes > Streptosporangiales > Streptosporangiaceae > Sphaerisporangium > Sphaerisporangium sp. NPDC088356. The sequence continues at coordinate 26,952 of NZ_JBFBIK010000094.1, read as the reverse complement.
CGGCGCATGAAGTAGCCGTACCAGTCGTCGCCGTAGGGGATGTAGACGCGGACCAAGGATCCGGCGCGGGCGAGCGCCTCCTGCTTGTCGGTCCTGATGCCGTAGAGCATCTGGTACTCGTAGGTGTCGCGTTCACGCCCCGCGCGTTCGGCCAGCAGCTCGGTGATGGAGATGAGCCGGTCGTCGTGCGTGGCCACCATGGGGTAACCCTTCCCCTCCATGAGGATGCGCAGGCACCGCACGTACGCCTTGTCCACTTCGCTCTTGCCCTGGTGGGCCACGGACGCGGGCTCGGCGTAGGCGCCCTTGACCAGGCGCACCCGCGACCCCTCGTACGACAGCTCGCGCAGGTCGTCCTCGCTGCGGAACAGGTAGGCCTGGACGGCGACACCGGTCGCGGGGAAGTCTTCGCGCAGCGCCCGCAGGATCGACAGCGTGGAGTCGACCGTGGTGTGGTCCTCCATGTCGAGGGTCACGGTCGCGCCGGCGTCGCGCGCGGCGGCGCAGATCTCCCGGGCGTGGTCGAGGGCCATGCCCTGGTCGAGCACCTGGCCGACGGCCGACAGCTTCACCGACACCTCGGCGCGGTCGCCCAGCCCGAGCGGGCGCAGCGCGTCGAGCAGCGTGACGTAGGCCTTGACGCTCTCGACGGCCGCCTTGGCGTCCGTCGTCTCCTCGCCGAGGTGGTCGAGGGTGACCGAGAGGCGGGCGTCGGTGAGGCGCTGGACGGCGGACAACGCGTCCCCGGTGTCCTCGCCGGCGACGAACCGGTCGACCACGTGCCGGGTCACCGGGAAACCTGAGATGGCGCGGCGCGCGAGCGGGCTTCGCGAGACCGCGAGAAGTACGGAACCGAGCATGTTAACCACCCTAAATCCGCAGCTCACGGCCTTCCATGGACATCCGCCACGGGCGACGACTACCCCCTTCATACAGATGTATGACAATGGGCGGGTGGACCTGCAGGAAATCGTGGACGACATCGCTCGCATCCTGGACGCCTCGGCGACGCTGGAGGACCGCACCTTCCAGCTGCTCGCGTACGCGGCACAGAGCGGCGACATCGACACGGTCAGGCGCGAGTCGATCCTGCGCCGCCGCGCCTCCGACGAGGTCCGCGCCTACTTCGAGGGCTACGGCATCGCCTCGGCGGCCGGCCCGGTCCGCATTCCCGCCGACGAGGGCCTCGGCGTGCTCGCCAGGGTCTGCGTCCCGCTGCGCCACCGCGAGGTGACCTATGGGTACCTGTGGCTGCTCGACTCCGGCAGGCTGAGCGACCAGCGCCTGGCGAGCGTGTCGTCCCTGGTCGGACGGGCGGCGGCCGTGCTCGCCCAGGAGGCCCGCAGCCGCCAGGACCTCGGCGCCCGCCTGCGCGACCTGCTGTCGGGCGATTCCGAGGTCCGCGCCTCGGCGGGTCTGGAGATCACCGGCCCCGTCGCGGCGATAGCCGTACAGGCCTCCGGGCGGGTCGTGCCGCTGTGGACCCTGCCGCGCGGGGTGCTCGCCGACGCGGGCGACCCCCTCACCGCCGTCCTCGCCCCCGCCGCGCAGGCGCGGGCCGTCGCGATCAGGGTCCAGGCGATGTACGGCACGGCCGCCGGCATAGGAGGTGCGAGGGACGACCAGGCCGAGGCGTGGCGGAGCTGGCGCGAGGCGACGCTCGCCCTGCGCGCGGCCCAGCGGGTGCCGAGGTTCGCCCCCGTCGCCGCCTGGGCCGACCTGGGCGTCCACCGCCTGCTGGTGCGCCTGTCGGGGACCGAGCTGGCCGACCTGGCCGCCGAGGCGGGAGCGCTGGACGGCGAGCTCGCGCGCACCGTGGAGACCTACCTCGACCGGGGCGGGCAGGCGCGCGAGACCGCCGCGTGGCTCGGCGTGCACCGCCAGACCCTGTACTACCGGCTGGCGAAGGCCGAGCGCGTCACCGGGCTCGACCTCGCCGACGGCGAGAGCCGCCTCCTGCTCCACCTCGGCCTCAAGGCGGCCGAGCTCCTCAGGGCCCCCGCCGGCCCCCGCGTCACGGAGCGCGGTAGATCTTGACCCAGTCGACGAACATCGACACCGTCTTCGGCGTCGAGGAGTTACGGCAGGGCGACCACTGGTTGCAGACCACGTCGTTCTGCAGGGTCAGGTGCATCGGGCGGGCTTCGGGAACGCGCGGCCCGGTGTAGTCCCAGGTCTGCTCGCCGTCGAGCCAGAAGGTCAGGCGGCCGGGCAGCCAGTCGACGGCCACCGTGTGCCACCGGGTGAAGTCGGCGCGCATCTGGCTCTGCGCCTGCTCGGCCTCGCCCCTGTGGATGTAGATGCCGCCCCTCTGCCGGGTCGGGTCGATCACCTCGGCGAAGTCGACCTCGGCGTACTCGCCGCCCTGGCTGCTCGGCCACAGCAACGTGACCAGGGAGTACCCGGCGCCTGCCTCACCGCGGAAGCGCACCTCCCACCGGCCGTACGTCTGCGACAGGTGGCTCGCGACGCCGCCCGAGAGGTCCTTGCCGCCGTAGAAGCCGCCGGTCATCTGGAGCATGCCGTCGTGGACGGCCGTCGCCCGTGCCGTGCGCGGGTTCACCTGGGCGTCGGGGGAGTCGTACACCTCCCACTTGTTCCGGTCGATCTGCGTGCCGTCGAAGTCCTCCACGAACACCGGCGTGCCCCACCGGGCGTCGGCCCGTGGAAGGGCGCCGGGCGGCACGGAGGCGCGCACGCTCGGTGGAGGAGGCGAGCCCGGCCCCGTGGACGGGCGACCCGCCGCCGGCGGCGGCGAGCCGGGCCCCCCGTACGGGCTCTCGCCCGGGGGAGGCGGGGAACCGGGCCGCCCGTACCGGTGGTCGTAGACCGGGGGCGGCGGATAGCCCGGCGCGTCGCCCTCGCCCGTGCCGGCCCCCGGTGGGCGGCTCCCGTAGGGAGCGCTTCCGGGCGGGCGGCTCGCGACCGGGCCGGCGTGAGGAGGGTAGCTCGGCACCGTAGCCTGGGGAGAGGCCGTGCCGTGGACGGCCGGCGGGCGGGTCGCGCGGTGGCCTTCGTACGGGCCGCCGTCGCCCGGGCTGGGACAGAGGCTCAACGTCGTCGCCGCTACGATCATGTATGCGTTACGAATCGACATGCGCCCATGAAAGCAAGCATCTTCCCCTGATCACAGTGTTATAGCGATTTGGCGTTCCCCGCGGGCTCGCACAGCTTCACGGATTGAGTAGTTAGCCCCACACTTAGCGTTGTGTCGGATTTCGAGGTTCTTGTTCTGGGTTCCGGGCCCGGCGGGCAGAAAGCGGCCATCGCCGCTGCCAAGCTGGAGCGGCGCGTCGCGATCGTCGAGCGCCGCGACATGATCGGCGGGGTGTGCATCAACACCGGCACGATCCCATCGAAGACCATGCGCGAGGCCGTGCTGTACCTCAGTGGCCTCAGCCAGCGCGAGATGTACGGCCAGAGTTACCGCCTCAAGGAGGAGGTCACGGTCGCCGACCTCACCATGCGCACCTCGCACGTGGTGGGACGCGAGGTGGACGTCATCCGCAGCCAGCTCTCCCGCAACCACGTCACCGTGCTCACCGGCTCAGGCAGGTTCGTCGACGCGCACACAATCGAGGTGGCCGACGAGCACGGCAAGGGCGGCAAGGTCACCGCCGACAAGATCATCATCGCCACCGGGACCCGGCCGGCCCGCCCCGAGAGCGTGGAGTTCGACGACCGCACGGTCATCGACTCCGACGGCATGATCCGGCTGGAGCGGGTGCCCGACTCGATGGTGGTCGTGGGCGCCGGGGTGATCGGCATCGAGTACGCCTCCATGTTCGCCGCCCTCGGCACCAAGGTCACCGTGGTCGAGCGGCGCGACCGCATGCTGGACTTCTGCGACCTGGAGGTGGTCGAGGGGCTGAAGTACCACCTGCGGGACCTCGCGGTCACCTTCAGGTTCGGTGAGACGGTCGCCGCCGTCGAGCGCCGGGCGCGCGGCTGTGTCACGGTGCTGGAGAGCGGCAAGAAGATCCCCGCCGAGACCGTCCTGTACTCGGCGGGCCGTCACGGGGTCACCGACGGGCTCGACCTCGAAGCCGCGGGCCTGACCGCGGACGACCGGGGCCGCATCTCGGTCGACGAGCACTACCGTACGGCGGTGCCGCACGTCTACGCGGTGGGGGACGTCATCGGCTTCCCGTCCCTGGCCGCCACCTCCATGGAGCAGGGGCGCATCGCCGCCCACCACGCCTGCGGCGAGCCGCTGAAGGCGATGTCGCACCTGCAGCCGATCGGGATCTACACCATCCCGGAGATCAGCTTCATCGGGAAGACCGAGGACGAGCTCACCAAGGCCCTCATCCCCTTCGAGGTGGGGATCTCCCGCTACCGGGAGCTGGCGCGGGGCCAGATCATCGGTGACACGTACGGCATGCTGAAGCTGCTGGTGTCACCAGAGGACCGAGCCCTGCTCGGGGTGCACGTCTTCGGCACCGGGGCCACCGAGCTGATCCACATCGGCCAGGCGGTCATGGGCTGCGGCGGCACGGTGGACTACCTGGTGGACGCGGTGTTCAACTACCCGACCCTCGCCGAGTCGTACAAGGTCGCGGCCCTGGACGCCATGAACAAGATCCGCCGGATGGCCCGCTTCGCGGAGTGACCACGCGTCCGGACACGGGTGAGCCCGTGCCACCGGAGGGTGGCACGGGCTCGGGTCAGGCGGGGGAGCGGGCGCCCGCTCAGGCGGCCTCGGCCTCGGCCTCTTCGACCTCGACCTCGACCTGCTGGCGGCCGGTCACGTTGTCGTAGACGCGGACCAGCTCGCGGCTGATGCGCTCCATCGAGTACCGCGAGCTGGCGCGGTCGGCGCCGGCGAAGCCGAGGGCGGTCCTGCGGGTGAGGTCGCCGAGGAGCTGGCGCGTGCGGCGGGCGAGGACGGCGGCGTTGTCGGGGCGGACCAGCATGCCGGTCACGCCGTCGACCACCGAGTCGAGGTGGGCGCCCACGGCGGAGGCGATGACGGGGACGCCGCAGGCCATGGCCTCAAGGGCGACCTTGCCGTTCGGAACGGCGATCGGCAGCGAGAGCACCACGTCGGCGCTGCGCATCAGCTTGGCGATGCCGTTGTGGGGAACGTGGCCGAGAAGGGTGACGCGGTCCTCGACGCCGACCTCCTTGGCCAGCAGGCGCAGGCGCTCCAGGTCGTGGTCGGTGTCGGGGGCGCCCGCCACGGGGCCGCCGGCGATCAGCAGCTCGGCGCCGGGGATGCCGTCGAGCGCCCGGATCGCGGTGTACGCGCCGCCGCCGGGGGTGATGTGGCCGACGTGCACGAGACGGGGACGGTCGCTCCGGGTGAGGGACGGGCCCTGGCGGCGGAAGCGCTCGACGTCGACGCCGTGCGGGACCACCGCGATGTTCTTACGCGGCACGCCCATCCGGATCAGCTCGGCGGCCTCGTCGTCGCAGGAGGCGATGACCGCGTTGGCCCGGCGGCCGATCGCGCGCTCCAGCCGCATCCGCGCGGCCTGACCCGGGTCGGCGCCGGGCCGGATGCGGGACGATCCGAGCTGGTGGAAGGTCTGGGTGATCGGTATGTCGAGGCCCTCGGAGCCGGCGATGGCGGCGAGCCCGCCCGTCCAGGAGTGGGCGTGGACGACGTCGGGGCGGTCCTTGCTCCAGCGCTGCTTGAGCTGCGCGCTGAAGTCGGAGATGTAAGGCATGACCGCGTTCTCCGGAAGGGGCTCCGCGGGGCCCGCCGTCAGGTACTCGATGGTCACGCCGGCCGCCACCTTCACCCGCGGCTTGCGGTCGGCGGCGTTGCGGCGGGTGTAAACGGTCACGCGGTGGGCATTGCTGAGCTCACGGGCGATGGCCGGGATGTCGGCGGGAAGATCGTGCACGGAGACGATGGCGATGTTCATGGCACACCTCAGGGGAGTCGGGTCGCGTCGACCCACAGACGTACTGAGTTGTGCCTGCGTCTTAGGCACTGAATCTGTGACTCAGTGTACCGGTGTCCGGTACTGGGGAAACCCCTCAACGTAAAAAAATCTCAGGTGCGAGGCATCTTGGGCCCGTGACCTGGGAGATCCGCCGGCGAACTGTCGCAAAGTCATGAACGACACAGATGGTCACCGGTCCTCTTCCGCGGCGAGCCGCAGACCCGGCACGGCGTCCCAGCCGACGAGCCGGATGAGGTGCCCGACATGGCCAGGGAGCGGGCTCAGAACCAGCGCGCGGCCCCCGGAAAGGCCTGACGCGGCTTCGGCGAGCACGCGGAGCCCCGCCAGGTCGATGAAGGTCACAGCGCCGAGGTTCACCCGGATGTCGCCGTCCCCGGCCTGGATCGCCGCCGCCAGCGCCTTGCTCAGCTCGTTGACGGTGGTCGCGTCGATCTCCCCCTCGACGCGCAGCCCAGAAGGCTCGGCGGTACGGCGGATGCGCAGGATCGCACCGTCGGACTCGAGGTCCATTGGCCTCTTCCCCAGTACGTACGATCTCTCCGGCGGAGCCCGCCCAGACGGCGGGAAGCCGTACGTGCCATGTCGAACATAAGCCCGCTTCCTGGACGGGCACAGGGCAGGGGTCCCTCAGCGGGTGCGGCGCAGGGCCAAGATGGTGGTCTCGTCGAGCACCTGACCGCCGCAGAAGGCCTGGTGGTCCTCCTCGACGGCCTTGACGACCGCGCTGGCCGACTGCCCGGTGCAGCGCGTGAGCACCTCGGTGAGGCGTCCCTCGCCGTACGCCAGCTCGGCCTGGCCCGACCGGCCGCGCGAGCCGGCGAGCCCGTCGGAGTACAGCACCAGGGTCTCGCCGAGGGCGACGCTGACCTCCTCCACGGGGATCTCGGCGCCGGTCTCGATGCCGAGCGGCATGCCGCCTCCCGAGGTGAAGCGCACGCCGCCGTCCCCCTTCAGGACCGCGGGGGGATGGTTGCCCGCCGACGCCAGCCGGATGCGCCCCCCGCGCCTGCCGGGGGTGACGAATCCGGCGGCCACCATGACGAACATGCCGGTGTCCTGCATGACCAGGGCGTCGTTGAGCTTCGCCACCACCGGCCCGGGGTCGTCTTCCCACACGCTGAGCGTGCGCAGGCCGCCGCGCACCATCGCGGTGACCGACGCGGCCTCGTCGCCCTGGCCGACCACGCCGCCGACGGCGAAGCCCCAGCCGTCCTTGACGCGGAAGACGTCGTAGAACTCCCCGCCGATCGCCCTCGGCCCCGCGCCGGTGTGGTAAGCCGCCGCAGTGTCGTACCCGGGGACGTCCGGCAGGGTGCGCGGCAGCACCCCGGTCTGCAGGGTGTCCGCGGCCTGGGACCTGCCCTGGAAGATGCGCTGGGCGCGCAGGGCCAGCCCGATGTGGGCGCCGGCGTCCTGCATCAGCGCGAGGTCGGCCAGGCCGAACGGGGGCCGCTCGCGCAGCCGCAGCAGCGTGACGACGCCGTGGGTCTCCTCACCGGCCTGGATGGGGACGCTCAGCACCGACCCGGCCCGCGTCGCGTGCAGGACGGGGGTGCCGTCGGGCAGCACGCCGAGCAGCGAGTCGTCCTCGACCATCTCCTGGACCACGCCACCCTTGCTCCCGAGCACGTGGGTCACGAGCGGGGCCGCCGAGGGGTCCATGCGCTCCAGGGTCTGCACCAGGCGCGCCACGGGCTGGTTGGTGGGCCCGATGACCAGGGACCGCTGCGGGGCGCCGTTGCGTACGACGTCGGCGAACACCCAGTCGGCCGTGTGGGAGGCCAGCAGCCGGCCCGCCCGGATCAGCGCGACCGGCTCGCTCAGGCTCTCCTCGTCCAGGAGCAGGCGGGTGAGCTGCGACATCAGCTCCTGGCGCCGCGCTGTGCCCATGACGATCGACTCTTCTGGAACCGACTCGGGCTCGGCCTCCTGGCCCGTCTCCGGCATCCGCACCTCGACCGGCAGCGCCACCGCGGCGATCATCTCCTGGGGCTCCCCGGGCATGCGGAGCTGGGTCAGGACGAGCCGTACGTTGTGGGCGCGGCCCTGGTGGGCCAGCCGGGTCGGGAAGGCCGCCGTCTCCCCGGTGTGCAGCACGGAGGTCAGGTGGGAGCGGAAGGCCGCCCGCCGGGAGACGTCCACCAGCAGCGGGAAGGCCCGGCCGGTCAGGTAGCCGTCCGGGCTGCCGAGCAGGCGGGAGGCCTCGGCGTTCACGCGCCGCACCGTGCCCGCGGTGTCGAGGACGATGACCGGCACCGGCATGGTGCGGTAGATCGTCCGCAGCAGCTTGAGCTCGCGGTTGGAACTGCTCTCCTTGCCGCCCGACCTGCGACGCGACTTGCTCAGCTCGCCGATCGAGGCCCGCAGCAGGTCGCGGGCGGTCTCCAGCTCGACGAGCGCGGCGTCCAGCGTCGGACCCGGGTCGGACGGGTACGCCGATCGCGCGTCGCGAAGGGACGATATGCGGGCCGTGAGGCCGCTCAGCGCCTGTTCGAGCGCGGGAACATCAGTAGGGTCGGTCAATTGTGGTCCTTCGTATGGCCGAGGGGAGCGTGGGTTCCCCTGCTAGACCGTACGTCAAGAAGACGCTTCCCATCGATGAGCACCTCGCGGTTGGAATTAACCTGGCATTTAAGGGAAACGGGAGCCTTGTATGGAGACCATGAGGATGTTCAGCCCCGCCCTCGCCCGGGACCTCGCGGCCCTCGGCCGCGTCCACGAGGGCACCTCGATGGAGAGCGTGCTCCGGGGGATCACCGGCGCCGTGGCGGTCGGCGTGCCCGGATGCGCCGGCGGCACGGTAGAGCTGCGGCGCGAGGAGCGGATCATGCTCTCGGCGTCCCACAGCGACCTGATCGCGCTGGTCGACCGGGAGCAGGCGCTCGGCGAGGGGCCGTCCTCCGAGGCGCTGGCGACCGGCAGGAACGTCGTGGTCACCGACGTGCTGCTCGACACCCGCTGGCCCAGGTACGCCGCGACGGCCGTCAAGCACGGAGTGCGCTCGATCCTCGTGCTGCCGATCGCCGTTGACGGCTCCACGCTCGTCCTCGGCCTGTACGCCGTGCGGCCGGGCGCGTTCGCCGGCGGCTCCGCCGACTCGCTCGCCACCCTGCTCACCGAGCAGCTGACCGTGGCCCTCGCCAACATCTCCGACTACGACGACGTGCTCACCGACGCGGCGCAGCTCCAGGAGGCGCTCGCGGGCCGCGCGGTGATCGACCAGGCGAAGGGCATCATCATGCACGCCAGCGGCTGCTCGGCGGAGGCGGCCTTCGACGAGCTGCGCCGCCTCTCGCAGCACCACCAGGTCAAGGTGGCCGACCTGGCGCGCCTGCTGGTCAGCGAGCACCAGAGCAAGCACGGCGGGGCCGTGCCGTCCTGACGGCGGGGCGTGGTCTTCCATGATTCGCAGGACTCTAGCGCCACCCGGAGGGGAGCGGGGCGGGTCAGGCCTTGAAGGCCTCCAGCGCCTCGTCAAGGGTGTCGTACAAGGGGAGGCGCTGCGCGAGGCCGGTGACCCACATCACCTTGGAGTTGGAGTACTGCACCCCGACCAGGGCGAAGTGGCCCTGCGCCGCCATCGTGCGCTGCCAGTGATGCACGATCAGCCCGAGCGCGCGGGAGTCCATGAACGTGACGCCGGCCAGGTCCAGGACCAGATCAGGGCCGTAGTCGTCGGCGATCTCGGCGAGCCGGTCGGTGAACTGCTCGCGCGTGGTCGCGTCGAGGATGCCGGTCACCTTCACCACGGGCACCCCCTCGGCAACCGCCGAAGTAAGGGTCAGGGCCGAATCTGCCCTATCTGGAACGGTCACCACGCGCCTCCTCGCCGCTTCCCTGGCGCATGGCGCCAACCCCCTCGGGGGGCAATCGCAACATTACTGTTGCCTGGGGGGTAGCAATACTCTTGATTTTTAGGGAATACTGGAGCCGAGGTCCAGCAGAGGGCCTCGTCTCGACAGTAGTACGCGAGGCGATGTCGGCTCTGCATGGGCATTGCCGGTTGCGCCTCGCTTGCAAGGCATACGAGGGAGCAGCAATGGCTGCCGAGGACCGCACTTTCTCCCAGACCGACGTCACCGCCGAAGACCTCCTGCGCGAGCTCGTCGAGCCGGGCATCACCGAGGCAAGGCGAGCGCGGCTGCGCGAGATGATCGTCGAAATGCACCTCCCCATGGCGAGGGAGATCTCCCGCCGGTACCTCCACCGGGGCGAGCCCATGGAAGACCTGCTCCAGGCCGCGTACGTGGGCTTGATGAAGGCGATCAACGGATTCGACGCCGAGCTGGGGCACAGCTTCAGAGGCTATGCCATGGTGACCATGACTGGCGAGGTGAAGCGGCACTTCCGCGACAGGACCTGGGCCGTCCGGGTCCCGCGTCTCTACCAGGAGCGGCGCTCCGAGCTCAACCGGCTCGTCGCCGACTTCACGCAGGAGCTCGGAAGGTTCCCCACCGTCGCCGAGCTGGCCAAGCGGATGGGCATCTCCGAGGAGGACATGCTCCTCACGATGGACGCCTCCGCCGCCTACAGCACCCTGTCGCTGGACGCCCCGATGGGCGCGGACGACGACGCCGCCGCGCTCGGGGACCTGATCCCGGACGAGGACGACGAGCTGGCCACGCTGGTGGACCGCGAGGCCATCAAGCCCCTGATCGACCAGCTGCCGGAGCGCGAGCGCAACATCCTGCTCCTGCGCTACTACGGCAACATGACCCAGGCCGAGATCGCCGCGGAGTTCGGCATCTCCCAGATGCACGTTTCCCGCATCCTGCGCAAGGTTCTCGACCAGCTCCGGTCGCAGCTCGTGGCCACTTGCTGATTAATCCGCCCCTCCTGGGGCATTCAACCGCCGAACGGAGGTTCCGTGGAGGGGGCACTACCCTCACGAACCGGCAACCCGGGGTATCTTCGTCGGTGTAAATCGGCAGCCCGGGTGCAGGGTGACCTTCCTAAGCTGATCGCTCTTGGAGGCGGTTATCGGGTGAACGAGGACGAAGTCCCTCCTCCCCGCTTCCTCACGGACGGGAGCGGCCCTTCGCCGCTCCCGTCCGGCGCGGCGGTCAGGGAAATGACGTTCTGCGTGGGAGACCTCCCGGACGTTCGAGACTTCGCCGCCCTCCAGGCCCGCCGGGCGGGAATGACCGAGGGGGACATCGGTGACTACCTGGTCGCCGTCAACGAGGTCGCCACGAACGCCGTGACCCACGGAGCCGCCAAGGCGCGGGTGCGCGTGTGGTGCGGAGGTGGCGACCTCCTGATCGACATCCACGACGACGGCCACTGGATCCCCGGCGAGCAGCCGGGCATGGTCGCTCCGCACGACTACTCGACCAGCGGGATGGGCCTGTGGGTGGCCAGGCGGCTGGCGAAGAAGCTGATTCTCAGGACCGGCGCAAACGGGACAAATGTCGTAATGCGCTTCAAGCTCTGACAAACCTCTGTATGTCGCTCTCCGGTGGGGTACGTCCCGGGGTATGACTCAGCGAATCCCTCGGGTGCTCATCGTGGGAGGCGGCTATGTCGGCATGTTCGTGGCCCTCCGCCTGCAGAGGAAGCTCCGCCGCGACGAAGCCCGCATAACCGTGGTCGACCTGGACTCCTACATGACCTACCAGCCCTTCCTTCCTGAGGCGGCGGCCGGGAGCGTGGAGCCGAGGCACGTCGTCGTCTTCCTGCGCCGCGTCCTGCCGAGATGCGAGATCCTCAGCGGCAGGGTGACCTGGGTCGAGCTGGCCTCGCGCTCGGCCGGCTTCGAGCCCTACGAGGGGCCGGGGCGCCGGCTCGAATACGACTATCTCGTGTTCGCGCCGGGTTCGGTCTCCCGAACGCTCCCTATCCCCGGGCTCGCCGAGTGCGGGATCGGCTTCAAGACCCTGGAAGAGGCCATCCACCTGCGCAACCACGTCCTCCAACAGCTCGACCTCGTGGCCTCGACCACCGACGAGGCGGTACGGCGGCGGGCGCTCGCGTTCGTCTTCGTGGGCGCCGGTTTCGCGGGCGTGGAGGCCCTGGCCGAGCTGGAGGACATGGCCACCGAGGCGTGCCGCTACTTCCCGGCCATCAAGCCGTGGGACATGAGGTGGATGCTCGTCGAGGCCACCGACAAGATCCTGCCCGAGGTCGGCGTCGAGATGGGGGAGTGGACCGCCGAGCAGCTCCGCGGGCGCGGCATCGAGGTGCGGACCAGGACCCTGCTCACCTCGGCGGAGAACCACCACATCGTGCTCAGCGACGGCGACGAGTTCGACGCCGACACCCTGGTGTGGACGGCGGGCGTCAAGCCGAACCCGCTGGTCAGGGCGGGCGACCTGCCGCTCGACTCGCACGACCGGGTCAAGGTCGACGCGTGCCTCCTCGTCGAGGGCACCACCTTCGCCTTCGCGGCCGGCGACTGCGCCGCGGTGCCCGACCTCACCAGGCCGGGGGAGACCACCCCGCCCAACGCCCAGCATGCAGTACGGCAGGCCGGGCGGCTGGCCGACAACCTCCTGGCCACCATGCGCGGCGAGAGGCGCGAGCCGTACAAGCACAGGAGCGCCGGCTCGGTCGCGAGCCTCGGGCTCTACAAGGGGGTCGCGAACATCTACGGGCACCAGATCCGCGGATTCCCCGCCTGGCTGCTGCACCGGGCGTACCACCTGTCGAAGATCCCGACGTTCAACAAGAAGACCCGCGTCCTGGTGGACTGGACGCTGGGGTTCTTCTTCAAGCGCGAGATCGTCTCGCTGGGCGCCATGCAGGATCCCCGCCAGGAATTCGAGCTCGCCGCCCGCTCCGGCCCGCGGGAAGCACGCGAACGCCCTCCGGCCCACTCGGGAGCCGCCAGGCTGGGCGACTAGCTCGCGGCACGGGGTGAAGGTTGTGGGGGTTGGGCGGCCGGCTCCGGCAGGGGTCAAAGGCCGTCCGGCTCGGCACGCTTCCGGCGATCGGGCAGGGCGTGCTTTGGAAGGGTGTGAATCCGGGCCGGCACGCGAAAGGGCGCCGCCCCGGTGGGGCGGCGCCCTTCCTCTCAGACCGTGCGACCCGAGGCCCGGTTGGGTCGGCACGGCGTCTTTGGCGCGCTCCCGGCTCGTAACCCCGATCGTGCCTTCACCTGGCTCTGAGGCGGCTACAGCGCGTCGCGGGATCGGCCGCTCAGCCGTTCGGGGGAGCGCCGCTGATCTCGGAGAGCGGCGAGGAGGGCTCACGCTCCAGCGCCATGTCCCCGAGGGAGACGATGCCGACGGGAAGGCCGTTGTCCACGACCGGGACCCGCCGCACGGCCTTCTCCCGCATCAGCCGTATGACCTCGTCGGCGTTCTGGTCGGGCCGTACGGTGACCAGCTCGGAACTGCACAGCGCCCCAAGGGGTGTCGAGTCGGCGTCCCGGGCCTCGGCGACGGCGCGTACGACGATGTCGCGATCGGTCACCACCCCGCACAGCCGGTCGTCCTTGGTCACCAGCACGTCCCCGATGGCCTGGTCCCGCATGAGGCGAGCGGCCTTGGAGACCGACGCGTCGGCGGGCAGGCAGATCGGCCGGTGCGTCATGACGTCCCGTACCTTCTGCTTCATCCTGGACACCCCATCTCTGCTTGGATCTCTGCCTGGTCTGGTCAGCGGCGGGCGCGTCCGCGCCAGGCGTGACCACTGACGGTCGAGGTTCCGATGCCGGCCTGATGCAGGGCCAGCAGGCACAGCCCGAGCGCGATCAGCGCCGTGGTGGAGATGCCGATGCTCGTGCCGATGAGGCTGAAGAGGAAGGCGATACCGAAGACGATCGCCGCGACGATGGCAAGCATCGATTACCTCGCTTCTGGTGAAGCCGGGAAGCTTCCATGCCCGGCGGTGGAGTAGGAGAGTCCGACGAGTTCTTCGAGCAGGGACCGGTAGTCGCGCAGAGCCAGCCGGAGCTGCTCGGTGTCGCCCTGGTCGCTGTTCTTCCAGCGGTCGACGAGTCCCTGCCTGCGCGAGGTGAGGGCCGTCACGGCCTCCTCGACGAGCTGGTCGGCCCGCTCGACGGCGTCGCGGGGGTCGTCGACGAAGCCGGCCTGGACCTCGCGCCAGCGCTGCTGGAAGTCGATGGGTCCAGTGCCCGCGCCGGCCGTGCCGGTCCCGGAGCGATGCACGTCGTTGTCGCCCACGCCGCCACTCGTCGCCAGGACGGGCTCCGGCTCCACGTCGGGAACGCCGGCCGTGAGGCTGTCGTCGTCGGACCGGGTCGGGTAGTCGGCCTCGTCCGGGTACACGATCAGATCGGCCTGCTCGCCGTGCTTCGCCCGTACGGCGTCGGTGTCCAGGTCGCCCGAGACGCGGTCCCGCGCGGCGAGGTCCTCCGAGAGGCCGTCGCGCCCGTCGAGGTCGTCATCCGAGAGCCCATCGCGCCTGTCGAGTCCCGTGGGGTCGGAGACGCCGTCTCGATCCGTGAGGTCGTCCGGTCCGGGGAGGTCGTTCGTTCCGGTGAGATGGTTCGGCTTCGGCTCGGAGAGGTCGTCCCGTCCGCCGAGGTCGTTCCGCTCGGAGGAGGCGAAGTCGCCGGAGGCACTGATCGGCTCGGCCGAGTGGGCCGGGTCGAGATCGTCGTTGTCGTTCAGCCCGTGCTTGTCCCGGTCCTGCTCGGCCTGGTCGTAGACGGTGGCCTCGCCCGTACGGTCGCTATCCGTACGGTCGTCCGGCGTGCCGGCGGGGTCCAGGACGTGGCCGGTCTCCGGGTCGCGGAGCGGTTCGTCCGTGGTGTCTCGGCGATAGGATTCCATCGCTGGTCAGCCTCCCTGGGTGTTGCGGTGCGCGGTGCGGTCCTCGGCCAGTCGAGCGTCGTCGTCCACGGCTGCCCTGTGATCGGGATCCACGGCCCCACGGCCGTTACCGTCCACGGTCGCCCTGCGGTCCGCGTCCACGGTGCCGGGGTCGACGGTCTCCCGCTCGCCGCCGGTGGTGTCCTCCAGAAGCTCTTCGAACAGGGCGCGGTAGTGCACCATGGCCTGCCGCAGCTCCTCGGTCGAAGCCTCCTGCCTGGCCGCGCGGCTGCTGATCTCGTGGGCCTGGCGGTAGTGGTCGAGGGTCTGGCCGTGGACGACCGACAGGTCGGACACCTGCTGCTCGAATCCCTCGGTGGGGTAGCCACGGTCCGCCATGACGGCGGTCACGAGGTGGTCCGCCTCGGTGACGGCGAAGCCGGGAGCGTCGACGAACCGCTCCTGCACCTCGGTCCACTTCTTCGAATAAGTCGATCGGGTCTCCGGGGCAAGCGGCCTGATGTCCAGCTTCGCGTGACGCTGCTCCCTCTCGAGCAGCTCCTGCTCCGCCTCGCGACGGTTGTCGCGTTCGCTCAGGGTCCGCTCGTACTCGGGGCCGAAGCGCTCTTGGAGCCGGTGCCTGCGCTGTTGCTGCGTCACGAGGTAGCCGACGGCCAAGATCGCCACCACCGCGGCTACAACGACGGCCACCCAGGTGATGGTCATGTCTGCCTCCGGTTATGTGTGCCTTTGTAAACCCCCGACTGCCCGAGATGAAGACCGCAAAACAGAGTCGACCCATGCGTTTGGTCAAGTAACCGGCCCGCCCAAACCCACCACGCTTCGTACACCCGCCCCAGAACACGACATAGGCACCTCCCGGACTCGAGTCCGCCGGCCAGAGCGACCAAGATCACCAAGCATCACCGCCGAGCCGGGGCGACCACCGAGTTCGCCACGCATGGCCACCGAGCCATGGGGGACCATCAAGTCCGCCAAGCGTCGGCGACGACCACCGACTTCACCATGCTCCGTATGACCGCCCCAGAACATCGGCACCTCCTGGACCGAGCCCATCCGAGACGGTGACCGAGTTCATCACGCCCACCACCGAGTTCACCGGCTGGTGCGGCAACGGCGCCGTCAGGGAGTTCGGCGGCCCAGGCGACAACCTCTACCCTTCGTCCCCATCCGTCGGGACCTCTTCCCGCTTGGCGAGCCTTTCCAGCGCGTCGTCCAGCACGGACCGGATGTGGGAGTCGCCGGCCACAGGCACCTCGTAGAACCCCTGGTCCGGGTCGTAGGCGATGTCGAGGTCACCGCCGGCCAGCCGCTGCGCCCAGCGCAGAGCGGTGTTGATCTTGGTCTGTGGTACGTCGCCACCCTGGGCGATCGCGGAGAGGTTCCTCAGATTGGTGGCGGGACCCGTCTGGTTGTGGACGCGGTTGAGCTTCCACGGGATGGCCCTGCTGTGGTCGAGCATCGGCTTGGCCAGGCCCGCGTTCCGCTTGGCCTGCAGGATCCCGGACTCCGTCACCCCGAAGTGCGCGGCCAGTTCCGCGTTGGACCGCCCCTCGGTGACGAGCCGCCGCAGCTCTTCCCGGTCGATGTGAGTCTTCCGCCCCATGAGCCCATCCCACTCTCGATCGCCCCACCAGTGACACAGCCCTATGTTCCCGGCCGCCCGATCATCCGTCATCCCATGGCGTCACCCCGCCAGGCACGCACCGCTCGACCTCCTAGGCGCGCATTACGCGGCCCCGCAGGCGCTCATCCCGCGGCCGACGAGCCGCCACCGCCGGGGCAGGCGTACGCACGACCCCTAGATCTGCGCTAAGGTTGTTCTCGCTCGCCTAGGTGAGCAGCGGGACGTAGCGCAGCTTGGTAGCGCACTTGACTGGGGGTCAAGGGGTCGCAGGTTCAAATCCTGTCGTCCCGACACTGTTAACGCAGGTCGGAGCCGTGATCACGAAGATTGTGATCACGGCTTTCGTGTACTTGTTGCTCATTTGTTGCTCGGACGAGACGTCAGTTGCCGGCAGCGGGCTGCCTGCCATTGCCGCAGGTTGCCGTGTGTTCCGGCCTTCGCGTGGCCCGGTACGCCGAGGGTGTTCAAACGAAGTGACGTCGGTTTGTTGCCGGTCTGATCTACAACGTAAAGGCCATGGGTTTCTCAACTACCCCCGACCAGCCGGATGGGCGCGGATCTTGCGGGGGACGCCGAGGTTGTAGGAGTGCAGCTTCTGCTCGGGCACCTTAGGTGTGTAGTTGGTGTAGTCGAGGGCGAGCAGGACGGGGCCGCGCTGTAGGAGGAGCAGGGTGCTGACCGAGGCGCGTTCGCCGTTGCGGTTCATGGTCTGTTCGATGCGGTGGCCGTGCCAGCCGAAGGAGTCGCGGGCGTACTTAGCCGACCTGGAGGTGCCGCTGATGCGAGTACGCGGATCCATCGGGGCGTTCATGCTCCCGGGGTAGCGGCACCGGGGGAGGTTCCTTCGTACCTGTTTCATGACGTGCGCGGCGTCAGCGTTTGTTGGCAGGACCCAGCCTTGCTGCGTGAGGTGGCCCTTGTAGGGCACGCCGATCTCCTGCTTGGCGGTGGCGTAGCGCTTGTCGATGGCCACGGTGGGAGTGTTCATCGGGTCGAGCGGTACGCAGACATCGAGGTTGGTGATCGTGCCCTCGGGAACGGTGCGGGTCTCGCCGCCGGAGAGGCCGGCTGTCGCGGGGGTGAGGAACAGCGCGGTCACGTCCTCTCGGGTCCATCGCTCCACTGTGAGGCTTGTCCGGCGAGCGGCGAGCGGCGAGCGGCGAGCGGCGAGCGGCGAGCGGCGAGCGGCGAGCGGCGAGT